>NZ_VPAO01000033.1:0-50426 GCF_013419235.1 Acinetobacter sp. YH12098 | reverse complement strand
GTATTTGGATTGTCACTGCTTGCTCCAAAGTTAACATGTTGAGCAGTCCAAAATGACCGCTATATTAACCAAGGGGGTCAGTTTTTAAATGCCATTAGGGGGTCATTTTTACACTGCCGCTAACAATAGATTTGGGTGCAAACTATAAAACGCAAATCAAGAATGTACCCACCAGTTTGAATTTTAGTGTGACTAATGTTTTAGATAAAAACTATTGGGCTTCAGCCTCGGTGAACGACTATACGTATTTGTCACTGAGCGAACCTCGAACATTTAAATTGAGTGCTACATTTGATTTCTAATATTTTTCAATGATTTCTTAATAATTGTTTCTAAGTGAATACCCTTAAATGATTTTCTCTGAATGATGGTTAAGAAATGACTCAAATAAAAATGCCCCAAATCTGGGGCATTTTTTGTTTTAAGCAAAACGCTTTAAATCAATTAAAGTACTGCTTTTAAGCGACGAATCACTTCTTCACATTGGGCAATATCGGCAACAAGGGCTAAACGCACATGATTTTCGCCCGGATTACCTTGTGCTGTATCACGCGATAAATAACGGCCTGGAAGCACTTTAACGTGTGCTTTTTCCATGAGCATTTTGGCAAAGCTTTCATCATTATCCACTTTTAACCAGTAGTAGAACCCTGCATCAGGTTTTTGTAATGGTAGTAGGTGACCCAGTTCGCGTTGGAATAATTCAAATTTTGCACGGTACTGGACGCGGTTTTCTTCGACGTGTGCTTCGTCATCCCAAGCTGCAATTGAAGCTAACTGGTGTTGAACAGGCATCGCAGCGCCATGATAAGTACGATATTGTAAATAAGGTTTTAAAAGCGCAGCATCACCTGCAACAAAGCCAGAACGCATACCCGGTAAGTTAGAACGCTTAGACAGTGAGTGGAATACCACGCAGTTCTTATAATCATCACGGCCTATTTCAGCACAGACTTCAAGCAGACCAACAGGTGCTTCATCAAACCAAAGCTCTGAGTAGCATTCATCAGATGCAATCACAAAATTATATTGGTCAGACAGTGCAATCAGTTTTTTAAACTGTTCTTTAGAAAGTACCGCACCTGTAGGATTACCCGGTGTGCAGACAAACAGTAAAGTGGTTTTTTCCCAAACTTCAGCTGGCACAGCGTCAAAGTCGCCAAGGTAGTTATTTTCTTCTGTACAGTTGATGAAGTAAGGTTCTGCACCCGCAAGTAAAGTTGCGCCTTCATAGATTTGGTAGAACGGATTTGGCATCACGACATAAGGGGCATCTTCACGTTTAATCAAAGCTTGTACAAACGAGAAGATCGCTTCACGCGTACCTGACACAGGCAGTACGTTGGTATCTGCACTGATGCTATTGAGTTTAAAGCGACGGGTTAACCAATTTGCAATACTTGTGCGAAGCTCAGGTAAACCCTTGCTGTTAGGGTAAGTGGATAAATGCTGAAAATTATCAATAATGGCCTGTTTCACAAACTCCGGTGCAGGATGCTTTGGCTCACCAATCGATAGGGGAATCAAAGGCAAATCTGCGGGTTTCACATCCTGAAATAGCTTATTTAGCTTTTCAAATGGATAAGGGTGCAATAATGACAAACTGGAGTTCATGGAATGGATACCGATCAATTTAAGTTAATGATGACTACAAACCTGATTCGAAGCTTCATCGAGTGCTGACTTTAACTGTGCAGCAAACGTTTCTGCTTCTGAATCACTCATAGGTGAGCCATCTTTTTTAGTGACATAGAAAATATCTTCAGCACGTTCACCGAGCGTCGCAATTTTCGCAGAGTGAATATCTAGGCCTTGCATCATAAATAAACCACCGACTTTAGCGAGTAAGCCCGGATGGTCAAGTGTCGCAATTTCAACCATATTTTGTTGAAGCGCTTCATTAAAAGAAATACTCACGGTATTTTCAATATCAAAATGACGCAGTTGACGTGGAATGCGACGTTGCATCAGGCCTGGGTACTTGTCAGATTGGCTCAAGGCTTTTTTAAGCGCTTCAATAACGGTTTGCTCACGCTCTGGATTTGTTAATAAGGTGCCAAAACGGTCAAGTACAACATAGGTGTCCAAACTAAATGCAGTGGATGCAGTGATAATACGGGCATCTTGAACGTCTAAGTTCATTCTGTCCAAAATTGCCACTGTTGTTGCAAACAAGTTAGGCTGATCTTGGGTGTAAATAAAGATCTGTACCGCATCTTGTGCAAATTTACGATGTGCTCGCATCAGTACCAATGGTTCTGCATTATTGCCATGCTTTAATATGGCGCGCGTATGCCATGCGATTTCATCGGCAGATTCTTTTAGGAAATATTCATCACCGAGTTCTTGCCAAACAGTTTCTACATCGTAGAGCGAAAAATCGTTGACTAATAGTTCACTGGCCGCAAATTTAGTGTCTTCGATCAGCATTGGATAATCTACAGGACGACCCAAACCAGAACGAATCACATCACGCGCTTGTGTATACAGTTGGCGCATGAGGGATGCACGCCATGTATTCCAAAGCGTCGGATTAGTTGCATTGATATCAGCAACTGTCAATGTGTAAAGATAGTCGAGATGTTCCATATCGCCCATTTTCTCAGCAAATTCTTTCACTACATCTGGATCGGAAATATCTCTTTTCTGAGAAGTAACGGACATCAATAGATGGTTTTGAATCAACCATGCGACAAGGTTGCATTCACGTTCAGTAAACCCATGGGTACGGCAAAAAGCAATTGCATCCGCTGCACCAAGTTCACTGTGGTCACCACCACGACCTTTGGCGATATCATGGAAAATTGCCGCTAAATAAACAATGTCACGGCGCGCCAGTCGTTGGAATACGGAGCTAACGACAGGGAAGTCCTTAGCAAATTCAGGCTCTTTAAAACGGTTTAAATTACGTAGTAGTAATAGGGTGTGGGCATCGACAGTATAAATATGGAACAAGTCGTATTGCATGAGTCCCATGATTTGCCCAAAGGCAGGAATATAGTTGCCGAGCACACCATAACGTTTCATCGCCACCATGGTGTCGTATAACCGGTAGGGTGAGCGAATGATCGCCATAAATAAGGCTTGATGTGCGGGATTGTTACGGAAGTTTTGATCAATACGTTTTGCCGCAAGAGACAATAGACGTAAAGTTCGGGCACGAATGCCTTCAATTTCCGGACGATTCGCCAAGAGGTAGAAAATTTCTAAAATAGCACTTGGATTTTCAGAGAAAATTTTATGATGCTGCACCGCCAATTTGCCATCAACTAATTTGAAGTTGGCATTGATTTCTTCAATCTTACGTTCATAGTCAGGCAAGCGCGGTGTGATGACCGATTCATTGAAATAAGCCAAGAGCATTTCATTTAACGTCGTCACTTGCTGAGCGCTACGGTAGTAACGTTTCATGAACTGTTCGATTGGATAATTCGGTGATTTGCCTTCTTCACGCTGATAGCCAAATTTAGCGGCAATGTCACGTTGATAATCAAACAGTAAGCGGTTTTCGTCGCGCTTGGTTAAGCGATGTAAATGATGACGGATTTCCCAAAGAAAGCTTTCTGTTTCTTCAAGAACGCCAAGTTCAAACTCTGAAATAAAACCTAGATGTACAAGGTCATAGATGCGATTGACACGGAAATGACGCTTTGCAATCCAACCGATTTGGTTGATGTCGCGGATACCACCGGGCGCATTTTTAATATCGGGTTCTAAGTTGCTTTCGGTATTGTTATGTTGAGCATAGCGTTTGGCTTGCTCTTGCATTTTGGCATCATAGAAGGTTTTATCCGTCCATGTCTGTGACACGATACGGCGTGGCCATTTGGCTAGGTGTTCATTGCCCACAATCAAACGTGCTTCGATCAGCGCTGTTGCCACGGTTAAATCATTGGTGGCTTGAGCAACACAATCGTTAATAGTACGTACACTGATGCCCGGTTTGAAATTACCAACATCCCAAAGTGTTGAAATAAAGCTGGAGATGAGTTTTTCTTGTTCTGGGCTGATTTCATCCTCAGACAAAATCATGATATCGACGTCGGAGTATGGCAGCATTTCACGGCGACCATAGCCACCTACAGCAAACAAACCGAGATCGGTTTGGTCGAGTTCAGCATGTGTCCATAAGAACTTTAAAGCTTCATCGATTAGATTCGATCGCGCCAAAATCACATCACGAATCGACTGTCCATTTTCAAAGCATTTCTGTAGCTGATTTTCAACATCTGAGCGCCATTGGTTAATCGCCTGAATGTCGTGGTTACTTTTAATGTAATTCAGCAGAGGAAGCGTATTGATCATGAACAGTGGTCCGTTAAGGTGTTACAAACTTAGTTTTGTTGAACACTGACTTGTTGTGCAGCATGTTGAGCAAGTTCACGCGCGTGATCTGTGGTTTCAGCGCGTGCTGTTGCTACGCCCATACGGCGACGTTTAAAGCCTTCTGGTTTACCAAAGAGGCGTAAATCGGTGTCTGGATTAGCCAAAGCAAGATTTAAGCCAGTAAATGATAAATTGGTATCATCCACGCCTGCATAGATGACTGCGCTCGCAGCAGTACTGTGTCGAGCAGTATTCACAGGCAGACCAAGAATGGCACGTGCATGCAGTTCGAATTCGCTTTGGAATTGCGATGCAAGAGTGACAAGGCCTGTATCGTGTGGACGAGGTGATACCTCACTAAACCATACTTTATCGCCTTTGACAAACAGTTCCACCCCAAAAATGCCACATCCACCTAATGCAATGGTTACTTTATTGGCAATACGCTTGGCTTCCTCTAATGCAAGAGCAGTCATAAGTTGTGGCTGCCAACTTTCAACATAGTCACCAGCGTCTTGGCGGTGGCCAATTGGGTCGCAAAATGATGTTTCAATTTCACCTGTTTCTGCATTTTTAGCTCGAACAGTCAGCAGGGTGATTTCAAAGTCAAAGTCAATTTGTGATTCCACGATCACGGTGCCTTGATTTACACGTCCACCTGTTTGTGCATATTCCCAAGCAGCATCGACTTCATCAAAGCTTTTTACACGTGACTGTCCTTTACCCGAAGACGACATGACAGGTTTAACAAAGTTTGGATAGCCAATGTCATCGCATGCTGCACGGAACGCTTCAAGGGTATTGGCAAATCGGTAGGCTGAAGTCGGGAGTCCAAGCTCTTCGGCAGCTAGACGGCGAATCCCTTCACGATTCATCGTCAGGTTGACAGCTTTTGCAGAAGGAATGACAGTGGCAATCTTTTGTTCTTCAATCTCGACCAAAACTTGAGTCGCAATGGCTTCAATTTCAGGGACAATCAAATGAGGCTTCACTTGAGAAATTAAGGCTTTAAGTGCCTCGGGATCTGCCATATTTAAAGTATGAGAAAAATGTGCAACTTGCATGGCCGGAGCATGGTCATAACGATCGGCAGCATGAACTTCTACACCCAAACGTTGCAATGAAATCACAACTTCTTTACCGAGTTCACCAGAACCTAACAGTAAGATTTTATACGCTGAAGACTGAAGTGGAGTACCAATAGTGACGCTCATGTAATCATCCATGCTTGATTTTATGGGAATTTAAGCATAGCAGAACTTGTTCGAGAGATAAGCGAGTGTTCACATAAATAAATGATATTGTCCAACAATTTTTTTTATATCTTTATGGGTATGCGTTCGTGTAATTATTTACCTGTGAAAATCTTTAAAAAGTGGTATTTAGTTGTTTTTATTTAAATTCACTTTAAATATACCTGCATTTTTTACAGATGCAGGGAATGGCTCAATATCCAAATTTGCACATTGAAGCGCACAAAGCTGTATAGATGTTTGGCGGAAATTGGGCTAGTACAGCAATCCGAGCAGTGGTGCGACACATATGCATAAAATCAATATTAAGCCAATTAAAATGGCAGTGAAATAGAGTGCGTCTGCAACTACCGATAGAATGTGAAATGATGAATTGAGCCATGAACTGAGGCTAAAAATGCACAATAGAAAAATCAATAAAAAACCCGCCAGCTGCAGAAAATTGTTGAACAGGCGGGGCATTGAGATGTGTGAAAACATCAGGCGACGTTGATGTAAGTGCAGAATCTGCTGTGTGCAGTTATATAAGCCCACAATCGTCTTTTGCTGATTTTTCTCTATATAAATGGCGCGGATCTGATCAGCAGGTTGGCAATGTACAGCACAGAAATTACCACTGAACAGTTGGCTTTGAATGAAGCATTGAAAATATACGCTTTCGATGGGCCTATGCAGTCCCCAACTCAATTTAGATGGTTGTATAGAATGAATATAAATTTTGCCTTGAATAAAATGGTACTTTGCCATCTATTGGTTTTCGCTAGATTTTTTATGTTATGCGTTGACTATCTCATAAATATTGCTAATTAAAAGGCACAGGCTGAAGAAGCTTGTGCTTGAGGGAGATTTGGATTGTCGCTGACTTAGCTTTAGAGGTGAAAAGGTATATAGGTATAGACTAAGCCGTAAGTCAGTGCCGCGGTCAGTGTAGCAGGGACAATTTTTTTAAACTTGAAATACAAGCCTGCAAGCACAGCAAAACCAACCAACATGGCAAAGCTTTTATTTGGTGTCTCAAGCAGAGGTGGTAAGGTTGCAACCACCAACATTGAACTAATTGCGGCAATGCCAATCGAGCCCAAAGCGATTTTGAGCCATAAAGAACCACGCTGCTGTGAACCTTGCTGAAATTTCTGAATTACAAAAAATGGCCCAAACCGTGATGCAAAATTCGCAATCCCGACCAAGATCCCAACCAAGATAATTTCTAGATTCATGATGCTTCACCCATATGTTCAGGATCAGTTTTTTTTAAGACATAATGTTTGAATAAACCGGCAAAAATACCAGAAGAAATACCGATAAAAATCGCAGCAGACAAGTCGATAAAGTAGCAGGCAATCGCAGAAAGAATAATTGTAACCGTGACCACAAATGTATGTTTTTTCTCAAATGCTGCGAGTAAAAAGCTTAAAAACAATGCAGGCAGTAGGAAGTCGAGTGCGGCTTGTAAAAATTGTGGAAGGTTGCTGACTTGATCGGCAAATAAACCGCCTAAAAATGAGCCTGTTGCCCAAGACAGCCAACTAAATAAGCTGAGTCCTAACATCCAAGATTCTGACCATTCTTGACGACGTTGCGACAGTTTGATCATGCCTGATGCGAAAACTTCGTCGGTTAAACCCCAAGCCCAAACTGCCGTTTTCTTTAAATTGAGTCGGTCTTGAATCAGGTTTTGTAAAGCAGGACCGTAGAGCAAATGGCGTATATCGAGAGCAATCACAGTGAGTGCAGTCATCCAAATGGATGTTCCACTTCCAAGTAAAGCAACGACGAGAAACTGACTGGCACCTGCATACATAGAGCATGATAAAAATAAGGCTTCCCAAGCAGTGAAACCAAATTGAGTCGCGGACACCCCAAATGCAAAAGAAACAGGAAGATAGGTAAAGATAATGGCTTGACTATCTTTAGCACCTTGCCAAAAACCCGCAGGCTGAACTGTAGGAAGTTTGTGCTCAGACACGACACACCTTTGAAAGAGTTGAACAACAGGTCAAATGATGATTGAGTATTGTACGCGAATTCACTAGCATATTGCCGAATATGTTTGCTGAAATGAGCCAGATATGCAGAGGTTAAAGATGCGTGGGATACTGATTGTTTCATTATTGAGCAGCACGGTGTTGTTGCAGGCCTGTGGTAATGATGGAGCTGAACAAGCTCAAGTCGAAATTAAAGCAGCACCAAAATTAACCAATGATGCAACGGAGTATGCTGCCAAAGCTTGGGCATTTATCAATGAAGTTGATCCGATTGTTTATGCAAAGCAAGTCGATCAGATGGAAGAGAAAGTCCGTGTTCCAGCGCGTAAATTGAGTACCGAATGGCGTATCAATGTCAAAATGACCGATTCTGTGACTGAAGGTAAATATGCACTGTGTCGTAAGGCTTTAACAAGTCTGGAAATTTGGGCACGTGAAAGTATTGATCAGAGTTCGACTGTTGCACAGAAGCAAGCTGATTATGAGCGTGATAAAAATCAATGCAAAGGTGCGATTGAAAACCCTGAACTCGGAAATACCGATCCGAAAAAAGTAGGCGTTTAACCCGATCAAAGCAGTGAAGATTCACTGCTTTTTTTTTGGAAAATATCAAAAAACAAGAATAAATCTATAAGAGAGGATTGGGAAATCCTCCTCAAAGTATCGCTATTTCATATAAAAATTAAATCAGACTGCTGTCTTGGTATTGAGCTAAATTCCAAATTGTATGGTTGTTTTTTGAAGTCAAATAGATAAAAAGCATTGATTATTAAGTACATAATTATTTTTTATAAAGATTCAGTGATAAAAAATACTCCATTTTAGAACGCCAGTCGTCTGTCCTTCCCTTTAATTAATATTTTTAAAATATTAATAATACGAAGTATAGATAATGTGATAAAAAATTAAAATTATCAGTATTTGATAAAATATGTAAAAATAACTGCGTAAAAGATGAAGTATGTAAATTAAATTAAAGACGTTGAATAGGTGATTAAGATGAAAAAAACATTAATGATGTTATCGGTTTTGGCTGTTTTGACTACAGCAGTCAATGTACAAGCAGCGACTGAAGACAAATCAGAAGCATCAACTCAAGAAGTTGCAGCATGTACAAATGGTTTTGACAGTGTAAATGTTTGCCAATTATTGTCTTGATCAAAATTCGATAAAGCGAAGTGCCACAAATAAAAGCAAAATAATTATAAAGAATCATTCTGGTGCAATTAAATGCACTTATTTAAATCACAAATGTCAGACATCATGCACAGGAAGTGCATGAGCAATCTGATGTAACTGCGCTAGATCTAAAATTTCAATTTGTTTAAACGCTACACGAAGCACCTGCATTTTTTCCAACTGCTGAAGCTCCTGATTGACTGATTGTCTTGAGCAATTCATCAGTTGCGCGAGTTGTTCCTGTGAGATGTGTATGGTGTGTTGCTCAATTTCCAAATGATTTCCATATCCATTTAAAATAAACAGCAGACGCTGTGCGAGACGTTGACTTAAACTTTGCGTTTGTAAGGCTATGAGTTCCATAAAGGCATAGCGAAGTTTTTGACTGGTGAGCTGGGCAATATGAAACCAAAACTCAGGGTGTCGTTGTAATAATTGCTGAATTGCTTGAGCCGGTAAGTGTAATAAGGTGGATTTTTTGATACAGATGGCATCGTGAGAGCGTGGTAATTGGTCAACCAAGGATATTTCGCCAAACCACATAATTGGCTCAGCAATGGCGGCAATCGCTTCTTTGCCATGAATATCAATATAGCCTAAGCGAACTGCGCCATCTAAGACTGCATACATACCATTAAAACGCTGTCCTGATAAAAAAACACGTGCGTCTTTTTCGAAAGTTAAGGTCAGGGCATGGCGGCAGATAAAGTCTTGGAAGGAAATATTTAAGCCTGAATACCACACATTTTTATTGAGTTGATGCACATATTGGGCGTCCAGCACAGCATATCCTTATTTTATGGTCCAACTTGTCTATTAGATGACAACTTTATTGATGCATTTTTTATATAGTGAAATGAGTGAATGAACAAGGAGTAAGTTAATGAGCAAACTTGAAAGACTGTTAAGCCAATATGCAGCATATCATTTAGATCGAAAAAATGTGCTGACGCATTTTGTGGGTATTCCGCTTATTGTATTTTCGATTATGTGTCTAACAGCACGAGCAGGGCTAATGATTTCAGGTTTTGAACTGACCCTTGCATTGTTGTTGATTATTGCCAGTGTCATTTATTACCTGAGTTTAGATAAAATTTTCGGTTTGATTATGCTTTTGGTATTTGCCGTCACGTATCCCTTAGCCTTAATGATCGCAAAAATGAGCCTTATGTCATGGCTGATTTGGAGTGTGGGGATCTTTGTTGTGGGTTGGATCATCCAATTTATCGGTCATTATTATGAAAAGAAAAAGCCTGCGTTTATGGATGATGTTATTGGCTTGGCAATAGGACCTTTATTTGTTCTAGCTGAGTTTGTGTTTCTACTCGGCTTTCGTAAAGAGCTTGAACAACGCATGTTGACAGAAGCAAGAAGACAGCGCGCAGAGATGGATGCAAAAGCATTACATATTGCTCACCCATAAATGAGTTGAATAAAAAAGCCGGATAATTCCGGCTTTTTTTGTGCTATGTGTTAATTCTCAACTGTTTAGGATTTCACAGCAGCTTTATGTTGTTCCGCTGCGACCTTTTGTGCAGCGATTTTTGCTTTTGCGTCAGTATTTGCAGCTTTGGCAGCATGGGCTGAAGTTTTAGCTTCTGATTTTGCTTGTGTTGCAAGATGCTGTGCTTGAGCTGCATCATGTATTGCTAATTTTTGATTATGTTTCACTTTACTCTGAGCCAATTGGCTGGCTTGTTTTGTATTGTGTCGAGCGACTTTTGCATCATGCTGCGCAACTTGTGCTGCATGTGTAGCAGTACGGTCCTGATGTTTTGCATCTTTAGCAATGGAAACACAAGTACCACCTTTATGGTTTGCACCTGTACCACCTGTAAGTGTGGTGCCTTGTGGACATGCAAACGCAGTTACACTAAGCATTGTAAAGATACCTGCTGTTAGAATTTTGCTGATTTTTTTCATTGCTATTGTTCTATGAAAATAGGCATTAGTGCCTATGAGTAAATTTATAGCAGAACGGTAGAGATTTAAGTCGTTGCACTGTGGTGACTCGGCAACCAAATCATGTATTCGTGTCGATATAATTTTGTTTTTAAGTAGGTTTTAAGTTTTTAAATATGCTTATTTTTTAGCTTGAGCTTTTGCCTGAAATTAAAAAAGCCAGCAAATTGCTGGCTTCTTATGAGTACTGTCTTATACGTTAAAACGGAAGTGTAAAACATCGCCATCTTGAACGATGTATGTTTTACCTTCTAAACGCCATTTACCTGCTTCTTTAGCGCCGGCTTCACCGTTGTATTGAACGAAGTCGTTGTAGGCAACACATTCAGCACGAATAAAGCCTTTTTCGAAGTCAGTGTGAATCACACCTGCAGCTTGAGGTGCAGTTGCACCAATTTTTACTGTCCAAGCACGAACTTCTTGTACACCAGCTGTGAAGTATGTTTGAAGGCCGAGTAAGCCATAACCTGCACGAATAACTACGTTTAGACCAGGTTCTTCCATGCCTAAAGCTTCAAGGAATTCCGCACGGTCTTCGTCTTCAAGTAATGAAATTTCTGCTTCGATTTGGTTGCAAAGTGGAACCACAATCGCATTTTCTTCAGCAGCTAATTTTTGTACTGCTTCTAAGTGAGGGTTATTTTCGAAGCCATCTTCTGCAACGTTGGCAATATACATGGTTGGTTTAAGGGTTAAGAAGCCATAACCACGCACCAATTTACGTTCATCTTCATCAAGGTCAGCTGCACGCGCAGGTTTACCTTCATCCAGTAAAGGTAAGATTTTGTCTAAAACAGCTTTGGTCGCAATCGCTTCTTTATCGCCACCTTTTGCAGATTTTGCTAGACGTGTAATTGCTTTAGAAACAGCTTCTAAGTCAGCAAGTGCAAGTTCAGTGTTGATTGTTGCGATATCGTCAAGTGGATTAATTTTGCCATTTACGTGAATGACATTCTCGTCTTCAAAACAACGTACAACATGTGCAATAGCATCCGTTTCACGAATGTTAGCTAAGAATTGGTTACCAAGGCCTTCACCTTTAGATGCACCAGCAACGAGACCTGCGATATCCACAAATTCCATCGTGGTTGGGACAACACGTTGTGGGTTTACAATTTCAGCAAGTTTATCCATACGTGGGTCAGGTACAGGTACGATCCCAGTATTTGGCTCAATTGTACAGAATGGGAAGTTTTCAGCAGCAATCGCAGCTTTGGTTAATGCGTTGAAAAGCGTTGATTTACCAACGTTCGGCAGGCCGACAATACCACAGTTAAAACCCATGAAATAACTCACAAAGTATTATAAAAAAATTGTGGATGATTTTACATGAAAGCCATAATAAAGTCAGGTGATATGGGCAGGAGAATGTATATCTTATTGAATCGCGCTGAGATCGAGATAAATTCACGTCTGAATAAAGCTTAAGTTGCACTACGGATGCAGAATAGGTGCAAAAATGACATTGTGTTTCAATAACACAGTGACTAAAGTATCCCTATAAAATTACTGGGTTTTATAAACCACAGTTACAACAAAAACTTGGAGCATTTATGCGAACTCTCTACCAGTTTCCACTCTCACATTTTTGTGAAAAGGCGCGCTGGTTACTCGATCATAAAGAGTTGGATTATGTGGCTCATAATTTAATGCCGGGTGTACATCGTGCATTTGCACAGCTTAAAACAGGGCAAAACAAATTACCGATTTTACGTGATCAAGATCATTGGGTTGCAGATTCAACTCAAATCGCCTTTTACTTGGATGCGACCTACCCCGAACATAGTCTGATCCGTCCAGATGTCAAACTGCGTGAAGACGCTTTAGAAATTAATGAACTCTCCATTGAGTTAGGCCAACATGTGCGCCGTTGGGGGTTGGCACATGTATTAAATGAAAGTGAAGAATCACTTGATATTTTAATTGGTGAAAAGGGCTATTTACGTCAGTTTGAAAAATATTCCAAGCCCATTATAAAGGCACTGGTTTCTAAAGGTTATCAATTAGATACGGATAAGGTTGCGGCTTCACGTGAGCGATTGGACGAAATTGTGGTTGATTTAAATCAACGTCTGATCGAACAAGGTGGGCGTTATTTTGTAGGCGACCGATTAGGTTTGGCTGATATTGCAGTGTGTTCAATGTTAGCCCCGATATTAGAGATTGTTGGAACGCCGTGGGAAAAAGAGCATGGTGGAACTTTGTCAGAAGAATTTAAAGCTTACAAAGCCTATTTGAGCGATTTGCCTTTAGGTCAATATGTGCAACGTATATACCAAACAGAACGGAATGCACGGGTAGATTGGCGTGGTGTATAACCCCTTTATATGAAAACTTTGTGTCATGCTGCTTTAAAAAAGCACGCCTAATGGCGCACTTTTTTTTATTAGACTTTCAATCCTTAAATATAGCTTTGTTGTTGAATATCCATAATATTCAACACTGGACTGATACTATCGGCTTGTAAAGTATTCAGCGGCATAACAGGGTAGAAGATATTTCCTAGCGCATCTTTAATACTTGGGATGATGGTGGAGATATCAAAATCACCTTGAGCAGAACCTAAATTTTCCAATAGGTCATTAATATTCGGTAATTGGCCTGTGAGGTTTTCAGTCAATTGGTTGAACTGATCCGTAATAGAACCCAGATCAATTTTTTCTGGAGCAAGATTGCTGAGTAAATCGCCAATATTTGGAATGGTCAGTTGATCGAGGAACTGAGTCGCTTCACCATTACTGTCCATCAGAGCAATGACTGGTTTCAACGAGTCAATCACTTGATTTAAATCAGTTGAAAGCGTCAGTAAGGATGGATTGTTGACCACATCCAAAATGGTGCTCACGCTATTTAATACATCATAAATCGCTTTGACGGTTTGAGCCTGATCCGTATCGATGACATCGCTTTTTGCCAGTAAATCTAATAGCGGATTAAGTCCTTTGATCACCCCTGAAATGGTCTCAGGGATATTGCCTTGGTTGGCTGATGAAATGGCGGTCACTAGATTGGTCACACTTCCAATCACTGTCGGTAAAGCATGACTCAACTGTTCCATATCAATAGTTGAGTTGTCTTTATTGATTGAAGCTAATAAAGGTAGGAGGGTAGTCGTTGCACCTTGTGCAATTTGCCCAAAGTCGATGTTTCCAGAAGACGAGCTCCCAATCATCTGAATAATGGGTTGCGCATATTCTAAAACTTGGCTGAGTGTATTGATAATTTGCGTTGAATCCGTTGACCCAGTTGCGCTTCCAAGCATAGCAAGCAATGGTTTGATGGCATTTACAGCACTGCTAATATTGTCAGGAAGATTGGCTTGATTATTGGTGCTACTCAGTAAACTTTGCAAGCTGTTGACAATGGTAGGTAAGGATTGAACCAACTGATTCATCTCTGTTGAGCCAGCTTTGCTACCTAAGTTTTGTAGGAGTGGTTGCAGAGTTGTCATCAATGTCTTGAGTGCATCCGAATTTGAACCGTTATTGGATGTTAGACTTTGAATCGTGCTAATCACTTGGGGCAGCGTTTTAGTCAGTGCGCTAAAATCAAAAGACTTTGTGCCACCTAAATTACCCAATAATCCTGTCAGCGTATCCGTGATATTGGTTGTAGGTTTAAGCGGGCTAAGTAGGTTACTGACCGTGCTGCTAATTGTACTCAGCTGTAGGGAAGGACTTAGTACAGAACTTAATTTTGAGCTGAGTGAACTCAGTGATTTAATTGCCATGTTTATTCTTCCGTTTTTATTTTTTTGTATATTTATGAACCGCCGCTATTTTTTAATGTAATTACCAAACCAAGTAAATAAGTGAAAAAAAAGAAATGTGACATAGAGCGCACATTGAAAAATAAAGTAAAAATAAAAAATTGAAAAATATAAATAAAATATCTTTCCCTTTTATCTGAAATTGATTTATTCAGATTAATGGAATGCATTTTTGAAGCTTTATTGGTAGGTTGTCTAAAGGCGTTATTTAGAATATAAAAACTAAACTTTGATGAAAAAACATTCATTTAAACACGATATATATGCAAATTATTATGTTCATAATGCATATGAGCTTTATTATTTTTAATAAATCATGCTATACATGAGAAAACTTGCACATAAATGCTGATTTTAAAACTTAAAATAACATTGAAAATGACAACAGGTGTTTGATGAATCTGGATCATCAGCACTGTTTTCAAAAATGGCTGGAGTAGACTGATGGAACTAGACCGTTTTGATAAACAAATTTTAGAAATTTTGACCCATGAAGATGTCAATTTAAATGAACTGTCAGAGCGGGTGAATTTATCGGTCAGCTCCGTACATCGTCGGATTAAACAATTGATTGATCACAATATTATCAGTGGTCTGAAACGTGAAATTAATTATCAAAAATTGGGATTTAGTTTGCATGTGCTGCTGCAGGTGTCCTTAAGCAAACATGATACAGATACTTTTGCTAAATTTTTAGAAGCATTAGAAAGTATTCCAGAAGTCATTAATGCATTTTTGGTGACAGGGCAGTCTGCCGATTTTATTGTGGAAGTCGTTGCACGGGATATGGAAAACTATAGTGAAATTTTACTCAAGCGCATTGGTAAAATTGAACATGTGGTCGCATTACATTCGAGCTTTGTAATTAAACAATATAATGTCTTTAACTGTAATGGTTTGTTAAATAAGGTTTAAATGTAGCTCTCAAAGATAGACTCAAACAGTTGAAAGTTTGGTATTAAAAAACGCACCGAAGGGTGCGTTTTATACATCACTCGATTGAATTATAGAGCTTCTAACTCAGCCATCACTTCATCGGTGAATTCAACGTTGGTATATACGTTTTGAACGTCGTCAAGATCTTCAAACATATCAATCATTTTGATGATTTTTTTCGCTTGTTCGATATCTGAAATTAACGCTTTAGTTGAAGGGTTCATGACTACTTCGGCGTTATCAGATTTTAAACCTGCTGCTGCAAGTGCATCCTGAACCTCACCGAAAGTTTCAGGTGTTGTGATAACTAGAATTTCTTCTTCGTCCACTTCGATGTCTTCAGCACCCGCTTCTAAAGCGACGTCCATGATTTGATCTTCTAAAGAAACATCTTCAAAAGTAATCTCACCACGTTTGGTAAACATATAAGCTACTGAACCTGCAGTACCTAAATTACCATCAGTTTTCGAGAAGCAATGACGAACGTCAGGAACAGTACGGTTCAAGTTATCCGTCATTGTTTCAATGATGACCGCAACACCACCAACGCCATATCCTTCGTAGGTTACTTCTTTTAGATCGGTATTTTCTTCACCGCCCACACCACGTTGGATCGCACGGTTAATGGTGTCACGTGTCATGTTTGCAACTAATGCTTTTTCAACAACAGCACGTAAACGTGGGTTAGACGCTACATCACCGCCGCCTAAACGTGCAGCTGTCACGATTTCACGGATAAATTTTGTGAATACTTTAGCGCGGCTCGCATCTTGTTTTGCTTTACGATGCTTAGTATTAGCCCACTTGGAATGACCCGCCATGCGAAATATGCTCCTTGTAGATTGGCCTTATGCCTATCAAATTGAGCAAATTCTACCATAATGGCTTTTTTGTGTGAAAGTACTGGATTTCATGAATTGAGTAGTTGAAAAAAAAATATCCAAATTTGAGAAATTAATGCGAAATGTCTAAACGCTGGTACTGTAATTTTTCTTATGCTGAGAATCGGACTAAAGGGCAGTTCGATCTTGTTATAAAAAGAAGATGTAAATGTACAATGCATGGAGCATGATACATTTACATCTTTAAATACGTATATCTTAAAAAAGTGAATGGCGCTTAGTCTTTATTTTTAGGTTCTGGGATCACAATGTCTAAACCTACTTTATCTTTATAGAGTTGTTTAATTAAAGCTAAATCGTGATCGAGGTCAGTCGGGTAAATCTTACCGAAAATACCGCCTTGTTTGGTTTTTGAGTTGGCATACATTAATACAATCGGCACACCTGCTGCTTTAGCGATATACCAAAAGCCTGTACGAATCGGTTTTCGTGCTTCACCACGTTCTGCACGGGTCGCTTCTGGAGCAATGACTAAATTAAATTTTTCATTGGCTTCAAAATGCTCAACCATTTGAGTCACGATGTCTTTATTGGCTTTACGGTCTACAGGAATACCGCCAATCGCTTCAAGTACAGGTTTAAATGGACCTTTAAAGAGTTCTTTTTTAATCAGCGTGTGAATTTTAATGTCGTAAATTTGGCAAAGGGCCAGTGAAAGAACAGCATCCATCATTGAGGTGTGTTCAAAGCCGACGATCACTTGTTTATTTTCTAAAACATCAGGTTCTACGTGGTATTTCCAGCCTGCCAATTTAAATGCAGATTCGCCAATAAACTTTTTCAACATAGTCGGTGATACGGTGATTTTAAAAAGGTGTAATTTCTGCTTGTTTGGATCATGAGTCAAGAGGATTTAAGTGAGCTTTGATCTGAATTGTGCAGATATTTCAAATCGGAATAAGAAGGGCGGATTGAAGAATTATACTTTTTAGCAATAAATCGGTTAAATTTTATATAGCAAAGCTATCATCATAGATAAAAATACTCTTAAAAATTTGCTAAATATGGCTAGGCACCGTCAGAAATTCTTATTAGACTTTTGTCGTAGGTTAAAATTTTTAACCTGTTGGTCTTAACTCGTTTTCTAACGGAGAACTCAAGCATGATTTATTTAACTGCTGTGTTATTCGCTGTTGCTATGTTTGCTTTGATTGTTATTTGGTCAATTGTTGAGTTTTATTTGGACTTAAGAAAGCCTGAACAGGTTGAGTCTTAATATTTGTGCTTTTAAAGTGTGAAATATATAGTATTTCTAAATGTCATGAATCAAAAAACATTTGCTTATAATGAATAAAATAATACCTTTTAAGTATAACAAATCGTGACTTTATTTAAGGGTATCTAGAACTTAAGCTTTTAAATTTTTCTTGAATGTATTTTTTTATAACCTACTTCTCGTATTAAGCAATCGTGGCTTACTCAAGCTGGCTTGAAGTTTTGTACGTATCTATATGTTATCTGCCATATCTTTTAAAGGCTTAGACTGACTTTATTTAGTTTTTAACATTAAAAAACCCCTCACGATTAATGCACGTAAGGGGTTGTTTTATATGGTGGGCCCACACAGACTTGAACTGTGGACCAACGGATTATGAGTCCGCTGCTCTAACCAACTGAGCTATAGGCCCTATATTCTGAATGTGTTATTTATCAACAAGTTCAGACGCAAAGCATACTAGCGAAGATTTTTTTAAAAGACAAGCCTTTTTCTTCACGGCTGCACACTAACACAACAAATTGGCTGTAGTTGCAGCAGTTGAGCTTGGATTCGACCAAAATGCACAAAGTGTCGAATCCTATCGTGATGTAAATCACGACAAAAGTTATCAAACAGTCAAAATAACCTTATAATAATGCCCATTCTTGTCAGTACCGTGCCCAACAGCGCTTAGATTGGTACTGGCCTCACATTTTTAAGTCAATGTCCTACAGTTATTCGGCTTATGTTTTCATTTTTATGTGTTGCACTGACACATAAGAATATTTAGGTGCCCACATGGAAATTAAGGTTAATTATCTCGATAACCTTCGACAAGAAGCCAAATTTGATGACTTCACGGTAATTGCCGACCAACCTATTCGCTATAAAGGTGATGGTTCTGCTCCAGGACCATTCGACTACTTTTTAGCGTCATCAGCATTATGTGCAGCGTATTTTGTAAAAGTGTATTGTGCGGCGCGAGACATTCCGACAGATAATATTCGCTTATCACAAAATAATATTGTTGATCCTGAAAACCGCTACAAGCAAATTTTCAAAATTCAAGTTGAACTTCCTGCGGATATTTCAGAAAAAGACCGTCAAGGCATTTTGCGTTCAATTGACCGCTGTACGGTTAAAAAAGTCATTCAAACTGGTCCTGAATTTGTCATTGAAGAAGTAGAAAGCATTGATGCAGATGCACAAGCTTTACTTATGCCAAATTTAGCGTCAGACAGTACCACGTTTATTCCGGGTAAAGATCTGCCATTGGAAGAAACCATTGCCAATATGTCAGGTATTTTGGCTGGTTTAGGCATGAAAATTGAAATCGCGTCATGGCGTAACATCGTGCCGAATGTTTGGTCTCTACATATTCGTGATGCACAATCGCCAATGTGTTTTACCAATGGTAAAGGCTCAACCAAAGAAAGCGCATTAGCTTCGGCTTTGGGTGAATTTATTGAACGTCTCAATTGCAACTTCTTCTATAACGACCAGTTCTGGGGTGAAGAGATTGCCAATGCTGACTTTGTGCATTACCCAGATGAAAAATGGTTCCAACCCGGCCCAGAAGGCGAGTTACCTACTGAAATCTTAGATGACTATACACGTGAAATTTATAACCCAGAAGATGAGTTATTAGGTACACATCTATATGACACCAATTCAGGAAATACAGCACGCGGTATTTGCTCTCTTCCTTTTGTCCGTCAGTCAGATGGTGAAACAGTGTATTTCCCATCAAACTTGATTGAAAATTTATACTTGTCAAACGGGATGAGTGCAGGGAATACCTTGGCAGAAGCGCAGGTTCAATGCTTATCTGAAATCTTTGAACGTGCAGTAAAACGTGAGATTTTAGAAGGTGAATTGGCTCTACCAGATGTACCAGAAGAGGTTTTAGCCAAATATCCAAGTATTGTTGCGGGTATTCAAGGCTTAGAAGAACAAGGTTTTCCTGTATTGGTAAAAGATGCTTCACTTGGTGGTCAGTACCCTGTGATGTGCGTAACCTTAATGAACCCACGTACTGGTGGGGTTTTTGCATCTTTTGGTGCGCACCCTAAACTCGAAGTAGCTTTAGAGCGTAGCTTAACCGAGCTTCTACAAGGCCGAAGCTTTGAAGGTCTAAACGATCTACCAAAACCAACGTTTAGCTCGAATGCAGTCACTGAGCCAAATAACTTTGTAGAACACTTTATTGACTCAAGTGGTTTGGTATCTTGGAAATTCTTTAGCGCACAATCAGACTATGATTTTGTAGAGTGGGATTTCACATCTGAAGGTGAAAATGCCAATGCGGAAGAAGCTGCAGCGATGTTTGCGATTCTAGAAGACATGGGCAAAGAAGCGTATATGGCGGTCTACCAGCATCTAGGTGCTACGGCATGTCGTATTTTGGTTCCGGGTTATTCTGAAGTGTATTTGGTTGAAGACTTGGTTTGGGATAACACCAACAAAGCTTTGGACTTCCGTGAGGATATTTTAAACATTCATCGTCTAGATGAAGATGAGTTAGTGTCACTGGTTGAGCGCTTAGAAGAGCTTGAAGTGGATGACTACACGGATATTGTGACGCTCATCGGGATTGAGTTTGATGATAATACCGTATGGGGCCAATTAACGGTACTTGAGCTCAAACTACTGATCTATATTGCCTTACAAGAGTTTGAAGAAGCAAAAGAGTTGGTTGAAACTTTCCTTCAATACAACACCAATACGGTCGAACGTGGTTTGTTCTATCAATGTATGAATGTGGTTTTAGAAGTTGAATTGGACGATGACTTAGATCTCAATGACTATGAACATAATTTCCGTCGTATGTTTGGTGACGAACGTATGGATGCAGTGATTGGTTCAATGGATGGCAGTCTTCGCTTCTACGGTTTAACTGAAACCAATATGCAACTTGAAGGTTTAGATCGTCATTTACGTCTGATTGATAGCTATAAAAAATTGCATGCTGCACGTGCGAAGTTTGCCAGTCAGAACGTTTAAATCTGGGCTTGTGAATAACGTTACTCATGTGATCATCTATTTGAAAAAACTCTCCTAAGGGGGAGTTTTTTTGTGCAAAATTTGCTGAAAAATAATCTATATCTGTGATGCTGATATTAATAAAAAACCTTAGAACTCAGGTGAATATAAGGAAAGCTTAAAAATAACCGATTATCCGAAATTGTGTCATTTTAAAGTAAAGATATTTGACTCATTGGAAAAATATGATAATAAATTAGCTATGGCGTGTTTAGGCATGATCATAATATTTCAGGACGAAATATTCAGAAGCACATTAATAAATAAACGGGAGTTTTAACAACATGCTTCAATTATTCAGAAAACTATTTTGCATGCATATTTACGAATACGAGCAAATGGAAGAAATCGGTTCGCACAAGGAATGTCGTAAGTGCGGTGTGACAAAGTAATGCAGAGTCTAAGCCGAAAAAAAAGTGAGCGAAAGCTCACTTTTTTAATGCCTGTCAATATTGAAATCATTAAAATAGAAATACATTCACAGTTTTTATGCAGATATGAGTAAAGATTTTCAAGCCGAGCGTTATACCGTCGATGCCAATATGGCAGATACCATTGCATGGTTATTACAACATCAAGATTGCTTTGAATCTTTTCATTATGATGCGATTCAGCAGCAATTGGTGGTTCAACATGCTAATGGTCAAGACGTCATCCGTGAAGGGGATTATTTAAATGCAGGCTATGGCATTTTAATAACAGCACATAACTTCGCTAAGTAAACGATATATTTTCCCTACTCATGGTGATTTAGCCATTTCATTAATTCGCACCGTCTCTTGCATTGCACATTGAAACCTATCACTGATCATTCAATTGAACTAAGCCCCGATGTTCGGGGCTTAGATTTTAAGCCATTTGCATGGCATCAGTTGAAAGCTGTGCAGCATTTGGTTTGGGCTGTTCAGCCACTAAACCGAGTTTACTAAATAAAAGCTGATCTTTGCCTTCGCCTGCGTTTGGTGTGGTCAGCAGTTTTTCACCGGAGAATAGTGAATTTGCACCTGCCATAAATGCCAAAGCTTGTTCTGAATCACTCAGGGATTCACGACCTGCAGAGAGTCGAATATAGCTTTTTGGCATAATGATCCGTGCGACTGCAATGGTGCGAATCCATTCGATCACATCGAGTTTCTCAACGTCTGCAAGTGGGGTACCTTGAATAGGCACAAGGAGATTGATCGGCACAGATTCAGGATGAATCGGCAGCGTTGCCAACTCCATTAGGAAGGCAATACGGTCATCACGGCTTTCACCTAAACCTACAATTCCACCGCTACAGATTTTCATTCCAGATTGGCGGACATAGTCCAGCGTCGTTAAACGGTCATCATAACTACGTGTGCTAATGACATTGGGATAATACTCACGAGAAGTATCGAGGTTATGGTTGTAATAATCTAAGCCCGCCTCATGTAAGCGCTCTGCCTGAGATTGATTCAGCATGCCAAGGGTCATACAGGTTTCAAGTCCAAGCGCTTTGACTTCACGAACCATTTCTAGCACATAGGGCATGTCCCGTTCATGTGGATTGCGCCATGCAGCGCCCATACAAAAACGCGAAGAACCTGAAGCAAGCGCAGCTTTCGCTTCATTGATGACTTTTTCCACAGCCATGCGTTTTTCAGCTTCTAATCCAGAGTCATAATGTGCAGACTGAGAGCAATATTTACAGTCTTCAGGGCACTTACCGGTTTTAATCGAAAGTAAGGTGCTGACTTGAATATGATTGGCTTGGAAATATTCACGGTGAATGGTCTGTGCTTGGAATAATAAATCCATCAATGGTTGTTGATACAACTCTTGTATTTCTGGATGTGTCCAGTCATTTCGGTAGCTCATAAATAATCCATATTTTCTGCCTAATGCAGATCATCATACGTAAAATTTGCAGACTTCCAAGACTATTTTGTAACATTGCAATTTAGCTAAAATGCATTGAAATGACTTTTTCAAAGAACTTTTGATATTTAAGATGCTTGCAAAGTTATGCTAAATGACAGCACAATCGCTGCAATGTTTATTTTGAGCTAAAAAATTAATTTTCTTGGATTACGTCACTAAGTTTTAGCTTAAATGAAAACTTTGTAAGGATCTGGAAAATAGAGAATAAAAGTCCTTAAAGCATTTTTGAGTTTTGTTCTGCAATTGCCCAATCAATATGAACTTGCACAATCGCGTCATGTTTTTTGCGAGAATTTTTTAATGATTGCACAATATTTGAACTGTATGGTGCATTGCCTAAGCCAATGGCGATATTTCGCATAAAACTTTGATAGCCTGTTCGTCGGATAGGACTGCCTTCAGTACAGCTTAAAAAAGTGGCTTCATCCCATTGCCAAAGATCTAATAAACTCACTTGGTCGAGGCCATGACGTGGATAAAAGTCCTCAATTTGAGTTTTATGCGCAAAGCTATTCCATGGACAGATAAGTTGACAGTCATCACAGCCAAACACACGGTTGCCAATGCCACTGCGTAATTCTTCAGGAATGATGCCTTTATATTCGATGGTTAAGTAGGCAATGCATTTACGTGCATCTAACATATAGGGCTCAACGATGGCCTGAGTTGGACAGATATCAATACAGGCTGTGCATGAACCACAATGTTTGGTTGCCGGAGAATCAAAAGGCAAATCGAGTGATGTAAACAGCTCACCTAATACAAAAAATGAGCCTGATTTTTTATGGATCAGTAAGGTGTGTTTGCCTGTCCAGCCCATGCCTGCATTTTCAGCTAAGGATTTTTCAAACACTGGTGCAGAGTCGGCAAAGGGTCTAGATTCAAAATCTCCGATTTTTTCACGGATGATATTCGACAAGGTTTTTAAACGACCACGCATGACTTTGTGGTAGTCACGACCTCGTGCATAGCGTGCAATGATGGCTGCATTTGGCTCATCAGGAACATAACGTGGTTTTGGGGTTTCGACCAAATAATCCATGCGGACACAAATGATACTGCGGGTGCCGGGGACTAAAAGTGCAGGATTGGCACGTTTTTCAAGGTTTTCCTCTAGGAATTTCATATCGCCATGATAACCACGTTCTAAATATTCTTTAAAACGAGGGAGTTCCTCTTGAGCATCTGGCTTTGCGATGACACAATCAGAAAAACCTAAATTTAAGGCTTGCGCTTTAATCCATGCTTTTAGGGTTTCTGGATCATATTGATCGACAGGAATTTTTTGTGCAGGAGTTGAAGCGGCCATAATCATAACAAGGAAAAACAATGCGTCTGCAAGTTTACCATAGCCCTGTTTATCTTAGCCAAAGTATTCAAGCTTGGGAGCAGCGTTGGTTTGCTCAGCACAATAGCAGTTATGGTCTGATGCAGCAGGTCGCATGGTCGATTGCTCAGCAACTTATTCCAATGTTAAAGCAGCAAAATTTAAAAAATATTGCAGTGTGTTGTGGGCAGGGTAACAACGCAGGCGACGGCTATCTTACAGCGCAATATCTACAGCAAGCAGGCTTTCAAGTCGATATCTATGCCGCTGAAATAGGGGCATCGAAAGATTTGCATTCTGCGGTACAGGAAACGATAGATCACAAGCTCAAGATCTATACACATTTTGATTTTCAGCGTGACTATGACGTCTATATCGACGCATTATTTGGTATAGGGCTCAATCGTGAACTTTCTCACGAGTGGCAAGCCATTATTCAACGATTGAATGCATGCACGGGACTCAAAGTTGCGATTGATATTCCAAGCGGTTTACATGCCAATACAGGACAGCCTTTACCCATCGCATTTCAAGCCGATTATACCTTTACGGCATTGGGTTTAAAAGCAGGGTTATTTACAGGCCAAGCGAAGGAATATGCAGGTGAAGTTTCGGTGATAGCATGCATACCGACTGATATTAAGCTTGAGCCACTTGCGTATTTGTCACCGCAGAAAATCACTTTACCTGAGCGACAAGCTTTTGGTCATAAAGGCAGTTATGGACATGTTTTAGTTGTTGGTGGACATGCTGAAATGGGTGGGGCGGTGATTATGGCTGCTGAGGCTGCATTCCATGCAGGTGCAGGTAAGGTCACGGTTGTTTGTGATGCACGACATCACACCGCAATTTTGGCGCGCGCACCGAATATTATGCTACGCGATATCAATGCTTTAAATACAGAAGCGATTCGGCAACTGATCGATCATGTCGATGCGATTAGCTTTGGCATGGGGCTTGGTCGTGACAATTGGGCACAACAGCAGTTTCAGTCATGGTTTCCATTGATTCAGCAGTCAACCTTGGAAATTGTTTTGGATGCAGATGCCTTGTGGTTTCTAGCTGAAACACCTGAAAAATTGAATACACGCACCTATGCAACGCCACATCCGGGTGAGGCTGCAAAATTATTGGGTCTATCTACTGCAGAAGTTGAAGCGGATCGTGTACAAGCAATTCAGTATTTAAAAGAAAAATTTCAAGGTCAATGGGTGCTTAAAGGGGCAGGCAGCTTAATACTTGAAGATCAGCTTTGGATTTGCACCGCAGGTAATGCAGGAATGGGTACAGGCGGTATGGGCGATGTGCTTGCAGGGATGATTGCAAGTTTAAAAGCACAATTCCATCAGCAAATTCATCTGCACGAAATCGTAAGCCTGCATGCTTTAGCAGGTGATGTATTGGCGAAGCCGGGGATGCGTGGTTTGCAAGCGCAGGATATGGCCCAAGCGGTTTATCATGTGGTCAATCATTCAGGAGTTGAAGACTAAAATGCATGCAGTTAAATTGCGAATTCAAGGTAAAGTGCAGGGCGTTGGCTATCGTCGTTGGTTTGAACAGCAAGCGATTGCACTTGGTTTAAATGGCTATGTGAAAAATCTAGCGACGGGCGAAGTTGAAGCACTGATTATTGGAACTGAAGACGCCATTCATAAAATACTGAAACACAGTCTGGTGGGGCCTTTACGAGCAGACGTAACTAAAATCGATCAGCAAGAAATTCCAATGCATGAATTAGACTATAGCAATTTTAAAATGATCCGCTAAATTTGATCACTAGATTGAGTGGGCTTTTGAAAACAATCTGAATTACTGAGCTATATGTTTTGACGATTATTTATCGACGTCGAGTGCTTACACGACTTCGACCACGAGCCATACCACCTAAGGCATTCAGTACAGCCATTTTACTCATACTACCAGACGCATGCGCATGACAAATTGCGGCAGCCAAAGCATCGGCTGCATCCTGCTGTGGTTTGATGCTTAGGTTCAGAATGCGCATAACCATCATTTGGACTTGTTCTTTGTCTGCCGCACCATAGCCGACCACTGATTGTTTGATTTGACGTGCTGTATATTCAGCGACTTGTAAATCTAAATTGGTTAAAGCGGCAATGGCAGCACCGCGTGCTTGACCCAGTTTTAAGGCAGAGTCAGGGTTTTGAGCCATAAAGACTTGCTCAACCGCGGCTTCAGTAGGTCCGTGAAACTTTACGATACGATCAATACCAGCAAAGATACGTTTTAAGCGTTCAGGCATTTCTGTCGTTTCGGTACGAATGGTGCCAGCATCGACAAAACGTAGTTTAGAACCATCCTTTTCGATGATGCCGTAACCAGTTAAGCGCGACCCAGGGTCAATACCGATAATTAATGACATGTTTGCCCTATTTGCCCTTTAAAAATAAAATAATGCCCATATTGTTACATAAGCGTGTCAAAAAAGCTTGATAGTGATTGAGCAGTTGAACGCAACACCTTAAATTAATTTACTGAGATTTGTTTAATTTTCATGAAATTATTTCTTCTGATTTTAGCAGGCTTGATCCTGGAAGTGTTAGTCTGGATCGGTGTGGGCGACCTCGTCGGCAGCATGTGGTATGTCTTTTTCTGGTTCGTGGCGGCCTTCTTTATAGGGATGAATATTATCCGTAAATATTCATCAGGTCTGATGCCTCAAATGCAGCAAATGCAAGCAGGTCAAATGAGTAATGATCCAGCTTTAACTGGAAATTTACCAAAAATTTTGGCTGGTTTCTTATTGCTGTTACCGGGTCTAATCTCAGATATTATGGCATTACTTATTTTGATTCCACCTGTACAAAATGCCATGAAAGCAGTCATGATGAAAACCATGATGAAGCGTCAGCAAGCCATGATGGAAAAAATGATGGGTGGCATGATGGGCGATATAGGAGGCATGGGCGGTGCTCAAGGTCAGAACCCATTTGCAGATATGATGCGTCAAATGCAAGATATGCAAAATCAGCAATCAGGTCGTGATTCATCCGTTATTGATGGTGAAGCTCGTGAAGTGACGCCAGATGCGAAACAAATTGAACTGAAAGATGTCAATAAAAAATAATTAACTCAGTATGAAAGGCCGAATGTGTATTCGGCTTTTTTTTTGCGTAAATTTTGATACGGCCTAAAAATAAACCTTGTGTTGCCAACAAAAAAATTGAACAAGCGATATAATCTTCACGTTTTAATTCAAATGAATCAGCTTGCATGTCACTGTTATTCACCATCTGTGCGCTTCATTTTGTTGCGCAGTTGAGTCCCGGTCCAGATGTATTATTAATTGCTAAAAGTGCAGCATCAACAACGCGTGCAAATACCTTAAAAATTATTGCGGGGATCTCTGTCGGGATTGTGGTGTGGGTCGTTTTAACCTTATTGGGCTTTACGGTTCTGGTTGAGCAATTTCCATGGATACAACAAGTTTTAATGGCTGTTGGTGGATTTTTCTTAGCGAAAATGGGTTGGGCAATGTTTAGTGGCGGGCTTAAAAGTTTAAATCAAACAGCCAATTTAGAAGATGGGCAGGCCTTAAGTCAGCAGAAAACTGAAAATTATTTCTTATTAGGTTTATTTACAAATTTAGCCAATCCGAAAACATTGATTTATTTTAGTAGTGTGTTCTCACTGGCGTTGAGTTCATCAGCCAGTAGTAACCTAAAAGCACAGCTTGCTGTCATCATTCCGATTCAGACCTTTATTGTGTTTAGTTTGTTTATGATGATTATGTCTTTGCCTAAAATTAAAGCACTCTACCAACGTTCGGGTAGTTATATTGATGTGGTTTCAGGGGCGTTATTTTTAATTTTTGCGATTTGGCTGTGGTTCGACGCAATTAGAATGTTCAATCTTCAATAGCTGCAAACATATTACTGTCAGCAAAGCGAAAGCCAAGTATTAAAACTTGGCTTTTTTTATGTCCAAGTTCTATTGCTCTGGATTGGTTTGATCTTGGTCTTTAGACGGTGCTGTATTTGATGGATCTTGTGCAATATCGATGGTTTCAGCATGATCACGATAACGGTTTGGCTTGAGGGTAGTTTCGGTATTTTCAGAGCCTTTGTATGATCGGCTACGATTGGCGCGTTCACGTAAACCGCCTTTTTTGATTAACTGCACCATCATCTAGAACCTCATTGCTATCGCCATAGTTTAAAGAATTTTCCTCGTGAAGATAAGTAAGCAGGGCGATGCAAGCGCATAAAAAAGCCTGAAATCATTCAGGCTTTCATCATTTTAATTTCTCGCTTTGAATGACTTTAAAGCAACTGGATAATAGCGCTTAAATACGGATTGTATGATATTTAGGCATTGCCAGCCTGTTCATAGGGCTATATTTGGCTGTTGTAAAAAAAGCTTAATTTTTACCATCCTGCTTGAGTATTTCAAAGATGTTGAGTTGGGTCGTAGCTTCAGTATCGTGCTGTTGCAAATACACTTGAACACTCTTAAATAGAATGGCAACAGCCAAACAACTGAGTATGCAAAATATCCAAAAGCCATATGGGCTACGGATATTATGCGAGCCACATTCGGAACATTCTTTATCGCTTGAAGCCAATACTTTATTGCAACAAGCACAGTGATATTGATAGTGCATTGCTTTTCTCCATTTAGTCGAATTTGACCAACATTCTTGTTGTTATTGTCAACCATCAATCCGTGATGATTGTTTTATCTTAATGTGCAAATAAGCTGCTGTACAAGTTTTAAACGGTTTGTTTTGCTCATTATTGTGTAAGTGAAAAGCGTCAGAGAGTTAAATATTTGTTTTATTAATAATTTATAAATGAAACAAGAGATGAATTTTCAGACATAAAAAAAGCCAGTTCGAAAACTGGCTTTTGCTGTTCTGTCTAAACTGAATTATTGACCAGAACGGATGATGTAATCAAAAGCAGATAATGATGCTTTCGCGCCTTCACCTGTCGCAATGATGATTTGTTTGTACGGTACTGTTGTACAGTCACCGGCAGCAAATACACCTTTTACATTGGTTTCGTTACGCTCATTAATTACGATCTCACCACGGTTTGAAAGTTCAACCGCTGTTTCTTTTAAGAAATCAGTGTTTGGTAACAAACCGATTTGTACGAAGATACCAGCCAATTCTATCGTTTTGATTTCATCTGTTGCACGATCTTTATAGTTTAGTGCAGTGACTTGTGAACCATCACCGACCACTTCTGTAGACAATGCATTCATGATTACAGTCGTATTCGGTAAGCTGTTTAACTTGTCTTGAAGGACTTGGTCAGCACGAAGCTTAGTATCAAACTCAACAAGTGTTACATGTTCCACAATACCAGCAAGGTCAATCGCCGCTTCGACACCTGAGTTACCACCACCGATCACTGCAACTCGTTTGCCTTTGAACAATGGACCGTCACAGTGTGGGCAGTATGCAACACCACGAGTACGGTATTCTTGCTCACCTGGAACATTCATCTCTCTCCAGCGTGCACCTGTTGAAAGAATCACTGTTTTAGATTCAAGTTTTGCACCATTCTCTAAAGTCACCTCAACTAAGCCATTAGCTGTTTGGTCAGCACCTTTGATGTCAGATACACGTTGCAAGTTCATGATGTCCACACCGTACTCACGTACATGTGCTTCCATTTCAGCAGCAAACTTAGGACCTTGAGTCTTTTGAATCGACGTGAAGTTTTCAATGTCCATCGTATCCATGACCTGACCGCCCATGCGTTCAGCCACGATACCTGTTTTAATGCCTTTACGTGCTGCATAGATTGCAGAAGTATTCCCCGCAGGGCCGCCACCAATCACAAGAACATCAAAGGCTTCTTTGGCATTTAGCTTTTCAGCATCTTTTGCGGCAGAGTTCGTATCCAATTTCGCAATGATTTCTTCCAAGGTCATACGACCTTGACCGATGTGGTTGCCGTCTTGGAATACCATCGGTACAGCCATGATTTTGCGTTCTTCAACTTCGTCTTGGAAGAATGCACCATCAATCATGGTTGCAGTTGTACCTGGGTTATAGATCGCAATTAGGTTCAAGGCTTGAACCACGTCAGGACAGTTATGGCAGCTTAGAGATACAAACACATCAAAGTCAGTTTTAAGACCTAGACCTTTGATGGTATTCAGTACTTCGTCAGATACTTTCGGTGCATAACCAGAGGTTTGTAACAATGCCAAGATCAAAGACGTGAATTCGTGGCCCATCGGCAAACCTGCGAAGAATACGCGTGGAGTTTCACCTGCTTTTGCAATACCAAAGCTTGGCGCGCGGCTGTTGTTACCGTCAAAACGTGCAGTCACTAAATCAGATAAGGCAGCAACTTCAGTTACCAATTCTTTAATTTTGTCTGATTTGTCCGTGCCGTTTAAAGTCGCGACGATTTCAATCGGGCCTTCAAGGCGTTCAAGTAAGGTTTTTAATTGAGCAGAAGTATTTTGATCTAACATTGCTAACGTCTCCAGAGGAGTAAATTTATTTGATGAGAGAATGATAGAACAAACCATTAAATAGGTGAAACGGTTTGTTTTTATAAAATTAATCGGTTTTACAAATCAAGTGATTAAATTTCTTTCTAAATCATAAGAATATACCGATGTGAATCCAGTCAATATTGGGCCAATATCGAGAAATACAAGTTAAATAGTGGAAAAATAAACGAATTCATCGCGCTTTAAGCAAGACAATGCTAGAGTCAACGCTATTGTATTGAGAACTTTTTAGGGAAATGGTATGCAGGTTAAACAGGGAATTTATCAGCATTATAAAGGTCAGTTGTATCAAGTCTTTCATGTTGCAACACATAGTGAAACGCGTGAAAAAGTTGTGGTCTATCAGTGCTTGTATGACGACTATTCCATGTGGGTCAGACCCTTAGAGATGTTTATGGAAACCGTTGAAATTGATGGTGAAGTAATTCCACGTTTTAAACTGATCCAAGAAACCCACTGAGCAGATATTTAGTACTTTAATCTTTAAATATGAAAGAAATAACAAAAGGACAGAATCATGAGCATGGACGCAAATCTTAAAAACTATATGCAACAACTCTATGCAGACTTTAGTGCTCACGATGCTGCGCAAAATCACCGACTTGCGCGTTACCGAAATATTGAGCCTGAGTCTGCACTGTTTTTGGCTATGCAAATTCGCTTAAAACAAGCCAAACAGATCTTGGAAATTGGAACATCTACAGGCTATTCCACGCTGTGGTTGGCAGATGCTGCCCAGTCTACACAAGGGCGAGTCGAAACCATTGAAATTGATGCAGCGCGTATCGAACAAGCTAAACAGCATGCGGAAAATTTAGCTTTATCCGAATACATCGAATTTCATCATGGCGATGCGCTGCATTTTTTACAGCAGTTAAATCAGCGTTATGACTTCATTTTATTGGATGCAGAACGTGATGCGTATATCGGGTATTGGCCATATTTAGCTGAATTGATACAAGTTCAAAGTGGCGTGTTAATCGTGGATAATGTGCTGTCACATGCCAATGAGGTCGCTGAATTTATCCAACGTGTTGAAGCGGATGATCGTTTTATCAGTATGACATTAAATGAGGGCGCAGGGCTCTTTATGGTGACTTGGCGCAACTAAAAATCAGGGCATTCAGCCCTGATTTGATCGATTTTTTTTTAATTAGTAAAAATACTGTTGCTATAGCGCTGAGCTTGTAGCGGTTTAACCCTGTAGGCTTACGCGTGAAAAATGTAGATCATATTCTAGATATTTGTGGACAAATGCCGTTTTATCACTACATCGAAGTAAATTATCATAAATAAAAGGTGAAACTGGATAAAAGAGATCCCCAGAACCATTCGCATAAAATATTTTTAAGTAACGTGAAGAAGAACTGTATTTCCAAGAAGTTACAACAGTTGTTGTCATAAGCCACCCCCTTATTGCGTTGTTATAGTCATACTGCAGTTAAAGGTTTATCTCATTTGAAATTAAGACAAATTTAGGGCGTGGAGTATTGCAGAATTGTTAAAAAATAATGTTTTATCTCAAATTTTTTTCATTTCTTTATCAACTAATTTGATAAAAAAAATGCCAGTTCAAATAAATGTCATAAGTGTCATTCTCCCATATTAGTGTAAGGAGAGTTAAAAACTACGGCATTGTTCTGATTTATTGCCTTTGACTTGGTTGTTGCTGCCATTAATTGAAAAAGCATTTTCAAGACAAATCAAATTACCTGCGATTTCATTATTATTTAGCACAATATTGCCATTATTTTTCTTTAATTTCAGGTCGCCTGAAATTTGGTTATTGAGGAGTTGGATGTTTTTCCCAGTCGTAAAATCGACATTGCCAGTGATATTGTTATGATTGGCAATAATCTTGGTAAAATTTTTATTCGATTCAATATTGCCTTTGATGTGGTTGTCATGTAGTTCAACACTGGCACCATTTTCTAAAATAACATTGCCATGAACAATTAAACCTTCAAGCTGACAATTTTTTTTGACTTTAATATCTTCACGAATACTTTGGTTTTTAATTTCACCTTCGCAGTTCATGGCAGCAAAAGTTGTAAACGAACATAAAATTAAACTGATTGAGACGAAATATTTTTTCATGGGCTTACATCTTCCTGAAATAAGCAATTGACCTAAAATTCATGTTAAAAATACTGAAATACTGGCAAAGATGTAAGCCTAGACAATCGGGTTTGCGGCGCATTTTTATTATATTTGTGTAAGCTCTAACTTGATGAATATCTACAGATATGTAGAAAGTGCTAGTACGTTAAAGTTGTATGAATAAAGTGTGAACTGCGTAGGGTGTATAGAGGTATATACTCGCAGATAATAGGCATAAAAAAACCACGCTAAAAGCGTGGTTTTTGAATCAGTTCAATCTAATACAGATTAGATTTTACCAACTAGGTCGATTGAAGGAGCAAGAGTTGCGTCGCCTTCTTTCCATTTAGCTGGGCAAACTTCGCCTGGGTGAGCGTGTACGTATTGAGCTGCTTTAACTTTACGAAGAAGTTCTTGAGCATCACGACCGATACCACCAGCGTTGATTTCAACGATTTGGATTTTACCTTCTGGATCGATAACGAAAGTACCACGATCAGCAAGACCGTCAGCTTCGATTAATACGTCAAAGTTTTTAGCAAGAGTCCAGTTCGCATCACCAACCATTACGTATTGGATTTTTTTGATTTCTTCTGAAGAATCGTGCCAAGCTTTGTGAGTGAAATGAGTGTCAGTAGAAACTGAGTAGATTTCAACACCTAGTTTTTGGAATTCTGCATAGTTGTCAGCAAGGTCACCAAGTTCAGTTGGGCAAACGAAAGTGAAGTCAGCTGGGTAGAAGAATACAACAGACCATTTACCTTTAAGATCAGCTTCAGTTACTTCGATGAATTGACCATTTTGGAATGCTTGTGCTTTAAACGGTTTAACTTCAGTATTAATTAAGCTCATCATTGTCTCCATGATTGAGGTTTGTTTTTGATTTCCAATAGGGTACAGAAATTTTTCTTATTGCTGAAATAGTATTTTTACATAACTAATATCGGAAAATCCGAATTAGTACACTCCAGAACTATTTCAGCAATAACGATTATTTATCATTATTTCATTCGATATAAGCCATATCAATGCCATATAAAGTTGAAAGTAAAATGACAAAATCATCTTTTCAAAGTCTGTAACCAACATGATGCTTGTGGCATAAGATTTCAAGGGTGATCTCTAAAAAAGTTATAAAAAATATTTCAAATTATAGAATTTGTTCATATAAGATGGCATGAACATAAAATGATTCCAGATTTGATCAAGTGCTTAGTCAATTTTTTCGTATCATTGCCATTCTCAGTCTTGCACTTGCATCACTATGTATTCTTAAAGTTGAAGATATAGGTACAAATTTATGTATCTATGAATACTTACAACCTCAAAAAGCGACCTATTTTAATGAACTATTAGGAACTTCATCAGATGATCCTACGCTATTGAGTACCATGGGAATCGTTGGAATCTTCTTTTTTTTCCCACTGTTGCTATCATTTAGACGTGCTTGGTATGTGGTTATATTATGGCTATATGCGATTTTTCAATTCATCATCATTTTAATGATAGAAACTGCTTCAATTTCAAAAATTATCTATGACAGTATTGTTTATTGTCATAATGGTTGGTTGTTCGCATGGGTGATCGGGCAGAGCATATTTATTGTTTTTAGTTTCGTTTACATTTTCTATGGCACTGAAACTAATGTATAAAGCTTTCAAATGGATTGGCTTGAGTTGCCTATTCTAGTCAGCATGTGGCTTTATTATTCTGTACTGGATGAATCAAGAATGTGCTTTCATTTCAAGGTGCTAGCCCGAATCAAATTAATTATTAGGCTGAAATGAATGGTTCTTCATCGGATGAACCTCTTTTATTTATTTTTATTGCGTTGATTTGCATTTTATTTTCAATTTTTTTTTGTGCTTAGCAAAATCTGTTCATCATTTCTTGATCATCACTTTCACTTTATTGATGTTTTTAATTGTGCCATTGAGTATATTCTATACAGTGTCATTTTATCAGCCATTACATGGCAGTATTGAAGCATGTGGCAATTATTGGTTATTGGCCGCAATTTTAGTTTTTTATCATTTTATTCTGTTCGGCTTTACCTATTGGTTTCAGGCACGCAAAAAATAGATTCATCTTTCACTATTTTTACATACAGCGTAAAATATTCGGTTCTATTTTAATTATTAGGATAATGCATCTGTGCCAAGTCAGTTAAATGTCGATCAATTGGTCATGGTTCGTGATCGCCATCGCTTAAGTCGGCTGAAAAAAGGCAAAGAGGCCAATCCTGAAAAATTTCAAGATTTGTTTGAAAAGTCGAATGCGAAAGTGCGCGAACGGATTGCCCGCATTCCCAATATTAAATTAAATCAAGACTTACCTGTTACGCAGTATGCGGACAAACTAATTGAAGCGATTCAAAAGCATCAAGTGATTATTGTGGCAGGTGAAACGGGTTCGGGTAAAACCACACAGTTGCCTCAAATTGCCATGCTTGCAGGTCGTGGTTTAACAGGTTTGATTGGCCATACTCAACCCCGTCGACTAGCAGCGCGTAGCGTTTCGCAACGTATTGCCGAAGAAGTGGGCGAAAAGCTAGGGGAGTCGATCTCCTTTAAAGTTCGTTTCAATGAACAAGGTTCACAAGATTCCATCGTGCGTTTGATGACTGACGGTATTTTATTGGCTGAACTGGCCAATGACCGATTCTTAAATAAATACGACACGATTATTATCGATGAAGCGCATGAACGTTCGCTAAATATCGACTTCATCATGGGCTATCTCAAACAGCTCTTGCCTCGTCGTAAAGATCTCAAAGTCATTATTACTTCAGCAACTTTAGACGTAAATCGATTCTCGAATTACTTTAATGGGGCACCTATTTTTGAGGTGGAAGGTCGAAGCTTCCCTGTAGAGTTGCGTTATCGTCCGATTTCTGAGCTGAGCATTATCGGTAGTGATGATGATGAATTTGACGATTTTGAAGAAAATTTACCCCGTGCCGTGGTTTCGGCCGTAGAAGAATGTTTTCAAGATGCGCAGGAAAAAGGTCATCCTGAACATGCCGACATTTTGATTTTTGCCAGCACTGAACAAGAAATTCGTGAGTTACAGGAAACACTGCAAAAGTTTGGGCCACATCATACCGAAGTTTTACCTTTATATGCTCGATTGGCTTTGGCAGAACAGCAAAAGATCTTTAATCCATCGGGTGGTGGGCGACGTATTATTATTGCCACCAACGTGGCAGAAACTGCTTTAACTGTACCGAATATTCGCTACGTAATTGATAGTGGCTTTGCACGGATATCCCGTTATAACTATCGTTCACGTGTACAACGTTTACCGATTGAGGCTGTATCGCAAGCGGCAGCAAATCAACGTAAAGGTCGTTGTGGTCGTATTGCACCAGGTGTGTGTATTCGACTGTATTCAGAAGAAGACTTTATGAGTCGTCCTGAATTTACCGAACCGGAGATTAAACGAACCAACTTGGCCTCGGTTATTTTGCAAATGCAAAGTTTGGGCTTTGGTGAATTAGAAGACTTCGATTTTATTGAGCCGCCAGATCATCGTTTGGTGAATGATGGTCGTAAACTGTTAATTGAGCTTGGGGCGATGGTTGAGAAAGGGAAAGCCCCTCTTTCGCAAAGAGGGGTTGGGGGAGATTCTATTGAAAGTAATCCCCCTAAATCCCCCTTTACAAAAGGGGGACTTCCTCCGGCGAAGGGTGGTGGTTTAACCAAAATTGGTCAGCAAATGGCGAAAATGCCGATCGACCCACGTCTTGCAAGGATGATTTTGGGTGGAGCGCATTTTGGTGTATTAAATGAAGTCTTGATTATTGTCGCTGCTTTAGCGGTACAAGATCCACGTGAACGTCCTGCGGATAAACAAATGCAGGCCGATCAGAAACATGCTTTGTTCCGTGAAGCTGACTCGGATTTCTTGTTCTATATCAAATTATGGGAAGCTCTAGTCGCTAACCGTGACATGAGTGAAAATAAGCGTCGTACATTTGCACGCAATCATTTCCTCAGTTGGTTACGCCTCCGTGAGTGGAAAAAAACCCATGAGCAATTGGTGGATTTGGCTCAGGGCTTAAAACTGTCCTTTAATGAAAAGAAGGCCAATTATGAAAATCTGCACCGTGCGCTATTAACGGGTTTACTTTCATTTATTGCCAATAAAACCGATGAACGTAACGTGTTCATGGCGGTGCGTCAGCAAAAGGCACGTATTTTCCCTGCATCAACCTTGCATAAAACCAATACACCTTGGGTCATGGCTTTTGAGATGGTTGAAACCTCTCAGGTATATATTCGAACGTTGGCAAAAATTGAACCTGAATGGATTTTGTTGGCTGCAGGCGATTTGTTGAAGCATCATTATTTTGAACCCCATTGGTCCAAAAAATCTGGTGTAGTCAATGCCTATGATCAAATTTCTTTGTTTGGTTTAATTATTGAGCCACGCCGTCAGATTAATTATGAAAAAGTAGATCATCCTGCGGCGCATGAAATTTTCCTACGCGATGCGTTGACGACGGGACATTTGGGTATTACGCCACCGTTCTTAAAACACAATTTATTAAAACTCGAAGAAGTTGAGCGCGTTGAAGATAAACTGCGTCGTCGTGATTTAGTAGTGGATGAAGAAACCATCTACCAGTTTTATGCTGCTAAAGTACCTGAAGAGGTGGCAAGCCGTCGTAGTTTTGAAGACTGGCGTGCAACGGTAGAACCACAAAATCCGCGTCATTTATTTATCGATGATGATGCACTTTGGATGAATGACCGTCCAACGACCCAGCAATTTCCAGACTACCTACGCAATGGTGAACTGCGTTTGGCTGCAAGTTATCGTTTTGACCCAAGTCATGATGAAGATGGCGCAACGGTCAAAATTCCAGTTCAAGCGTTGCCGCAAGTGGACGAAAATATTTGGTCATGGGGCATACCCGGTTGGCGACAAGACCTGATTGAAGCCTTGCTTAAAGCATTGCCAAAAGATAAGCGTCGCCACTTGGTGCCAATACCAGATACAGCGCGTAAATTGATGGATCGTGTCGATGCCGTGCATTTGCGCGAGCATATTTTTAGTTTCTTGGCCTTCCAACTGCGTGGTGAGCAAATCACAGACAAAGACTTTTCTTGGGAACGTGTGGAGCAATATCTGCTGCCATTAATCAAAGTCATTGATGAAAAAGGCCGTGTGATTGAGCAAGGTCGTGACCTAGACGAACTCAAAGCACGCTGTCGTACTGAAACTCATAGCCCAGTCAAACAGTTAAAAGGTGAGTTTAAAACCTTCCCTGATAATTTTGTGTTCGAAGCATCACAAAAAGTCACGGGTGTGGTGGTAAAACAATACCAAGCGCTTGTTCCAGTCAAAGGCTTTGCGGAGTTGGATGCCAAAGATGAATCGGGTGTGGTGATTCAGACCTTCAATGACCAATTTGAAGCAGTCAAACAACATCGCGAAGGGATCATTCGTTTGGTTCATATGCAGTTGGGGGATTTAGTTCGTCAGTTGAAAAAACAGATTTCTAAACCCTTGGCATTGGCTTATTCACCGCTAGGTGACAAAGCAAAACTAGAGCAAATGTTAGTTTATGCCACACTTCAGCTTGCAATAAATGAGCTACCTGTCAATATGCAGGAGTACCAAAACCTGATTTTAAATGTAAAGAAATCTTTCTTGACCCATGAGCAACAAGCGTTAGCCGTTTTAACTGAAACCTATATTCAATGGCAGGATATACGTCGGAAATTATTGGTTTTAGATGATTCTGTGTTTGGAAAGAATATTGATGACATTGAAGATCAGCTCGATTTGATGCAACTTTCAGATTTTGTTTATGGCAAAACTTCCGATGTGTGGCTCGAATTTCCAAGATATTTGAAGGCATTAGTCTTGCGTTTAGACCGCTTGCCAAATAACCTACAAAGGGACAATTCTGCCATTGATCAAGTTGACCCATGGATGGAAAAATTATTTAAGTTTAAAAATGACACTCGCCTTAAAGAATTGTATTTCATGGTTGAGGAGTTACGCATCTCTATTTTCTCTCAACCAATGAAGACCAAGATGCCAATTTCTCCATCCCGCTTGCAAAAAGTATGGGATAAGCTCGGAATCAGTTAAGATATAGGTAATTTCTAAAAGGAGTTTTACATGGGCATCCGCATTACGGGTACAGGTCTTTATCATCCAGAAGACGTAATTACTAACGAAGAGTTAGTTGAAGCTTTAAATGCTTATGTGGAACAGTACAACAGCGACAATGCTGAAAAAATTGAAGCCGGTGAGCTAGAAGCGCGCCGTGGTTCAAGTGCAGAATTTATCGAAAAAGCGTCTGGCGTGAAAGCACGTTATGTTGCTGAAAAAAGCGGTATTTTAGATCCAAAACGTTTACGCCCAGTGCTACATGAACGTCCAAATGATGAAATTTCGCTACAAGCGGAATGGGGTGTCGCTGCGGCTAAACAAGCGATGGAAAATGCAGGCGTGACTGCAGAAGACATCGATGTAGTAATTTTGTCTTGTTCAAATATTCAACGTGCATATCCAGCCGTTTCAATTGAAATTCAAACTGCTTTGGGTATTCAGGGTTATGCCTATGACATGAACGTTGCATGTTCAGCTGCAACTTTTGGTATCAAGCAAGCCTATGACGCGATCAAATCAGGCGCTCGTCGCGTGTTATTGGTAAACGTTGAGATCACATCTGGTCATACAGATTTCCGTATGCGTGACTGCCACTTCATCTTTGGTGACGTTGCAACGGCTTCGATCATTGAAGAAACTGAAACCAAAGCTGGTTTTGAAGTGTTGGATATTGACCTGTTTACTCAGTTCTCAAACAACATTCGTAACAACTTCGGTTACTTAAATATGAGTGAAGTCGATGCTGACATCGACAACAACCGTTTCCGTCAAGACGGTCGTAAAGTATTTAAAGAAGTGTGTCCATTAGTGGCGAAAATGATCACTAAGCAATTGGATGACAACAAAATTGCGGCAACAGATGTAAAACGCTTCTGGTTACACCAAGCGAATGCCAGCATGAATGAATTGATTCTGAAACTGGTTGTGGGTAAAGAACATGCTCAGCCAGACCTTGTACCAATCATTCTTGATGAATTTGCCAATACTTCATCAGCAGGTGTCATTATTGCGTTGCACCGTACAGCAAATGAAGTAAACCATGGCGAATACGGTGTGCTTTGCTCATTTGGTGCAGGCTACTCAGTAGGTTCTGTACTTGTTCAAAAACATGATGCTGCCTAAGGTCAGCACATTTGCAGGTTGAACATGATGCAAAATGGATAAAGCGTTTAAGCGCTTTATCCCGCATGTATTTCACGCCGACCTTTTTTGGCGCTGAATATATTGATGCATCAAAACCTGCAATGTATGTAGGGAATCATACAATTTACGGTGTACTCGATTCACCGTTGATTATTGATTATCTCTACAATGAACATAAAGTGGCTGTGGTCAGTATCGCTGATCATAGCCATTTTTATTTGCCCGGTTGGCGTGGCATGGTCAAAAAGTTCGGTGCAGTCCAAGGCATTCAGGACTATGTCAGAACAGTGATGCAACAAGGTTATTCCATTTTAGTTTTTCCCGGTGGTGGTCGAGAGGTTTTGAAGCGAAAAGGCGAAGCCTATCAACTGATTTGGAAGCAACGTTATGGCTTTTTAAAACTGGCGCAAGAATTTAATTATGATATCGTGCCTTTTGCCGCTTTAGGTGGAGATGAAGTCTTTGAACTGGGTTTTGATGCCAGTGTGATTGTTGAACATCGTTGGTTTAAACAACTATTAAAAATACAAAAAATCGATAAATTATTACGTCATGGTGATGTGATTCCGTCTTTACCCAAGCGTATTATCCCCAAGCGCATTCCATTCTATTTTCAATTTTTACCCCGTCAAAGTTTGAGTCATATTCAGAGTGTGGAGGATTTAAAGCTCTATCGAGAGGCACTACAACAAGATATTTACAATGCGATAGAACAGCTTAAGAAAATCCGTTCAGAACAATATTCTACAGATCAATAATAGTGACTACTCTTCAACTTCATTCATTTTTATTCGTCACAGCTCAAAATTATGGTGAATTTTGTCACAACAATAGCTTTTAGATTTTTTTATTGAACGCCTTTGTATTGACCTTTTGTACAGCTATTCGGCTGATTAATGGCAGTAGTCGGAGCATTAAACTTTGACTATAGTGAAGGTTGAAAAATAATCAACGATCGTTAGGGCGGAAGATGGAAAAGAAAAGCTTGACCCCGCAGCTTGAGCATATTGCTCGGCAACTTATTCGAATATCTCCAAGTTTAAAGCAGTTGTATCAAGAGCAAATGGATCTTGCTACAGCACTCAATTCACAAAATATCTTTAAAATTGAACAAGAGCAGCACCGCATTCAACTGTGTAATGGACTGTGGACCTTACAGCTACAAAGTCGTGAATCGATTGGCTATCAGTTTCCTAGAAGTCCATTTAGACCCATCAAAATTGCTGAATTGCATACGACAGTGCCATGTATTGAAGTAGTAGAAGATTTCTTATTTCATGAATTGTATTTTTTTACTGGCGACCTAAAGCCGCAACATTCACTCTTGCTCAGAGAAAAAGCACAGCAATTTAGACAATTGATCTTACAGTCGATTTTTCAACATCTAAATGGGCCAGCGCGTGTTCAGCAGTTTTTAGCACAGATGACAGCAGTTGAAGCGCAAATTTTTGATCAGCTGATGCAAGAGCAGCAGATTTATCAGACACCGCTATTACAAACGTATATCGAATGCCAAATCTGTCTACCACATTGGTTGATGCAAAAGATTGAGCAGATGTTTGCGCTTCATTCACTTACAGAAGCTGAAATATTGCCGATACAGCTCTTGATGGATAGTTTGGACGAGATTTGTTTTGCTACAGCACAATTTTTAGATCCAACGATTTACCGGATCATGAGTTTGAGTTATGAAGATCGGTTCAATTTACAAGAATTAAATGAACATATAGAAGATATTATTTTGTTGCTCGACCATGCATATGAGCGTCCCAATTTGTTGGGTTTTATTCGTTTGATGCATCGGGATGTTTGGGCAGAGCAGGACATATTAAGCCACAGTAATTTTGTGCAAGCTACAGCAATTTGGCAAAAAAAATGTGGAAAACTCCCTTTACTCGATAACAACCGTGCAGTGCGATGGATGTTCAAGCAGTCAGTCGAAGTGTTGGATTGGCTGAGTCGTAATTTTCAACACAGTAATGTACGAGTGGCTGTGACGGCATTAAGTTTTGTCGATACGCAGCATATTCATCCCGCATTGATTCTTACAACCTTACAACATTTTCAATTTGTTGCAGCGCGCTTATTTATTCAAAATTGTCATACGATTGCGCATGAACATGATTGGTTTAATCATGAAAAAAATCTACAGTTTGTTTTACAGCGAAAATATCAGCAGCATGATGACCATCGTGTAGTGATCAGCCCATCGATTTTGTATTTAGATGAGTGGTTGATCTTAATGCGACAGGTGTTAGGCGCAGAGGATCAGGCCATAAAAAAAGTCTATCTACCTTTGAGCCGTATTATGCAGGCCTATCTGCAACATTTAGTACGTTGTACGCAGCAATTACCGCAGGCTTTGATGGATTATATCCGTCCAGAAACCCAAGAAAATCGCCAGTTTTTAAGTATGTTACGACAGCATAAAATTCAACTGCAGGATTTTCGAAATTTATTTTATTTAAAGCATGCTAATTTAAGAGTATCTGTATTTGATGCATATGTGCGTGACTATGTTAGTGCGACTTATTCTACAGGTCATACAGTCCCTAAAAATATTACCTGGAATGGGGTCTTTCATCAGGCGGTGCATTGGCATGCTAAGCAACAAAAGCAAGAAATGTTAACTCAATTAAAGCGTAAATTTGCGACAACAGTCTGGCAGCCATTTACAACAGAAGACAAAATATATTTTCAAGATTGGGTCTTTGAAGAATTAAAAACCATCGATCGAATTATTGATGAATCTATTCACTTTAAACATTGTTTGGCATCAAGTTATAGCGCCAGTATCATTGCAAGAGTATATGTAGCTTTTCATATGTACCATCCCATTTTGCATGTATCGATGACTTTGGGCTGTCATGTGCAAAACCACATTTTGGTTTTTGATCAACTTGAGTATTCAAATAATACCCAAGCAGAAATAGAAAAAGTAAATATCGCCAAAGAATTTTTAAATAGGTTCAATAGCTTAAAGTAAGATTGGCGAAATACGGATTTAGGAAACTGTGTTGTGCGCTTAACTTTTGAGTCAAAAATCGTTAGGCTATAGCCGTTCTTTTACGGTATAGGTCTTATGAAACAAGAAACTGCACTCAAGCTGCTCAAAGCAGGCGAAAATGTGTTTTTAACAGGTTCGGCTGGTGCAGGTAAAACTTATACTTTAAATCAATATATCAATTATCTGAAAGCGCGCAAAGTGCCGGTGGCAATTACGGCTTCTACAGGGATTGCTGCAACCCATATGAATGGCATGACAATTCATACATGGGCAGGGATTGGGATTAAAGATGCGATTTCCGAAGATGAGTTAAAGCGCTTAAAAGAACGTAAATATTTAAAAGAGCATTTGGAAAATGCCCAAGTTTTAATCATCGATGAAATTTCGATGTTGCATGCCAAGCAATTAAACTTGGTGAATAAAGTTTTAAAATTTTTTAAAGACAGTGAAGATGCTTTTGGGGGGATTCAAGTCATTGTTGCAGGTGACTTCTTCCAGTTACCCCCTGTGGGACGCAAAGGTGAATTAAACCGTGATAAGTTTTGCTTTATGTCTGAGGCATGGGTAGAAGCGAAGTTTCGCGTGTGTTATTTGACCGAACAACATCGTCAGGGTAATGACTATCTCAATGATATTCTAAATGCGATTCGTGCTCAACGAATTACTGGCGATCATTTGTATGCTTTAAGGCAGACAAGTTCACAAAATATAGGTGAAACCTTTACGCGCTTGTATACCCATAATATGGATGTAGATAGTATTAACTATAAACATCTAAATGAAATTGAACAAGAATCTCGCCAGTTTGATGCCCAATGTGATGGTAATGACAAACTGATCGAAACCTTAAAATCTTCAGTGCGTGCGCCGGAAACTTTGACCTTAAAGAAAAATGCCAAAGTGATGTTTGTAAAAAACAACTTTGACGTGGGCTATATCAATGGCAGCCTCGGTGAAGTGATAGGTTTTGAAGAAGATGATGAATATGGCATCTTGCCTAAAGTAAAACTCACTGATGGCACGACCTTGGTGGTAGAACCTGAAACATGGTCTGTCGATAATGATGATGGTAAAACCATTGCCAGTTTCCAACAAATTCCACTGCGTTTGGCCTGGGCGATCACCATTCACAAATCTCAAGGGATGACCCTTGCAGCGGCTGAAATTAACTTGACCCATACTTTTGAGAAAGGTCAGGGTTATGTGGCATTGTCGCGTTTAAAAACATTAGATGGTTTGCGTTTACTTGGTTTTAATGAACAAGCCTTAGAACTCGACAGTTTGGCCATTAAAGCCGATCGACGCTTTCAGGAACTCTCTGACGAAGCGGAAACCAATTTTGCAGAGGCTGATTTAACCGTACAACATAAAGCCTTTATTCGCCACTGTGGCGGAACACTGAATGAAGTGGAAATCGAGCGCAATGAAAAGAAAATTGCCAAAACTGGTGTGAAACAAAGCTTTGCCACAGCGACTTTAGATCAAACTCGTGAGTTGTTTGAGGAAGGTTATGAAATTCAAGATATTGCTGTGGAGCGTGGTTTAACACCAGCTACGATTATTAATCATTTGGCTCGTCTGCAAAAAGAGCAAGGTTTGGATATCTCGGTGGCACATCCGGGAGAAGATGTGGTTGAGCAGGTGCGTAAAATCTATAAACGTTTGGCGAAACGACAAGACCCAGCACATTATAATGATGACGGCACGGTTAAGTTGCGTCCAATTGTGGAGTTAACCAGTCCACGCATGGGATATGACCAAGTTCGTTTGGCTTTATTATTTGTGGAATAATGGATATATGGTGCATACGAAAAATACTGATGAATAAAGTGTGGTTAATATCGTTCAATAGATTTAACAGTAGACTGTCTAAAGGATTCGTATTTTTCCTAAGCGATGGTTTACACTGTAGCAAGTTAATTTGCTAACGATTTGAATTATGACTTTTAGTGCATGGTATTCACTGCGTAAATTTGTCTATAACAATTTACATAATGATGATTATGAAACTAAATTTAGTCATTTTCTCAACTATGCTTTGATATTGCTGATTTTAGGTAATGCTGCTGCGGTTTTACTCGAATCGGTCAATGATATTTATTTGTCTTATCAAGTTTACTTTGATTTTTTTGAAAATTTTTCAATCATTGTATTTAGTGTTGAATACGTATTGAGGCTTTGGTCGATTGCAGATAAAGACCCATTTTACTCCGCTTGGCGTAATCGTTTGAATTGGGTAAAAAGTGGTGGCGCAATTATTGATTTATTGGCAATTTTACCTGCATATCTAAATTTCTTTGTCCATTTTGATTTGCGTTTTTTACGTATTTTACGATTACTGCGTTTATTAAAATTAACTCGATATTTTGTGTCGTTGCAAATTTTGTTACGTGTCATTGAACGTGAAAAAGGTTCATTTCAAGCTGTTGTTTTTATTTTATTTATTATGATTATTATGGCCGCAGCTGGGGTGTATTTAGTTGAGAGTAAAGCACAGCCAGAGGTCTTTAGTTCTATTCCTGCGTCCATGTGGTGGGCTGTTGTTACTTTAACGACGGTCGGTTATGGCGATGTAACACCGATAACCCCTGTTGGGCGGATATTAGGTGCAATGATTACGATATTAGGGGTTGGCTTGGCAGCATTGCCAGCAGGTATTTTAGCCAATGGTTTGGCACATGAATTGGAGCAACGCAAACAACAATTAGAACTCAGTTTTCGTGAGTTGATTCAAAATCGTGAAATTGATTTTGTACTTGAGCCTGAAAAAATCGAAGAAATCCGAAAAACAGTGGGTTTAACCCGTGAGCAAACACAGGATATTATTTGGCAATTGTTACGTGAGCAAAAAGAGGAATCATTAAAGCAGGAGCGTGAGCAGTATGCATATTGCCCGCATTGTGGAAAAAAATTACCTGATTTGTAATGTGAAAAAAACACATTAGCTAAAGATGATTCAGTAAAACTTGATGAAGTATATTCATGTGAATAAAAAAATAGTTAAATAAAATTTATGATGAATATGATTCATAAATATCATGATATGATAAATATAATTTAAAAATACTGATTTTCAGCTCATTCAGTATGTCGTTTGTGGAACTCATTATGTTGGAATTACGCCATCTCAAAACATTATTGGCACTCAGAGAACACGGTTCTTTGGTCGCTGCATCTAATGATCTGTGTTTAACGCCTTCTGCACTTTCACACCAGTTGAAAGAGCTAGATCATTGGTATGGGGTAGAGGTGGTGAACCGACGCACACGTCCTGTTACTTTTTCGAATGTTGGGCAACGTTTACTACGCCTTGCCGATGACATTTTGCCGCAAGTTCAAATTGCGCAATCGGACATTACACGTATTGTGCATGGTCAAACCGGCCGAATTATTTTTTCTTCAGAATGTCATAGTTGCTTTGATTGGCTCATGCCGTTATTGAATGTCTACCGTCAGCAATACCCCGATGTAGATTTGGACTTTGCCTCTGGCTTTGAAGCCAATCCGCATGAACTATTACAAACAGGCGAGTTTGATCTTCTGATTACGGCAGACCCAATCAATTTAAAAGGTGTGGAATATTTCCCAATCTTTGAATATGAATCTCGTTTGGTACTGTCAAATACGCATCCATTGGTTCGTGCGACAAATGTGACTGTTCAAGAATTAGCAGAAGAAACGCTGATTACCTATCCGGTTGATAAACATCGTTTAGATATCATGGCAAAATTATTTTTACCGGCCAATATTCAGCCTAAACACGTTCGTACTACAGATTTGACCCAGATGCTGATTCAGTTGGTTGCAAGTGGTCGTGGTATTGCGGCATTACCAGATTGGGTGGTAAATGAATATGAACAAAAAGGTTGGGTGACCTCTCGACGTTTAGATTGTGTTTCACCTGAAGGTTTAAGACGGACCTTGTACGCAGGCTATCGTACCGAAGAGGCTGAAAAAAGCTATTTTGAAGGCTTCCTAAAACAGTTGGCCAAATTCTCACAAAAACGCAATCAATATTATTCCAACTAAGGAGGAGCTATGACTCAGAGTCTTTTTGTATACGGGACATGACGTCTAGGTCAGCCCAATGCTCATGTGATGGAGCACATAGGTGGCGAGTGGAAGAAAGGTGTGGTTTGGGGTGAGTTAGAACATAAAGGCTGGGGTGCGGCGATGGGCAGTCCGGGCATCCGTTTATCGAAGGCAGGTCAAGCCATTGAAGGCTATGTTTTTATCTCTGAAAACTTAGCAGCTCATTGGGCTGCTTTAGATGAATTTGAAGGTGCTGAATATCAACGTGTGGCTGTTGATGTGCAATTGGAAGGCGGAGAATGGATGCAGAGTGAAATTTACGCTTTGAAATAATATTGAGGGGAGAGTCGTAAAATACGTGGGTCATCCATACATTACGTGGGTCATCCATACATTATGACTTTCCCCAACCTGCGAAATATGTATCGATGATTCTGCTTGCTCTGTTGTTTCCTTGAGTGCAATTTTTTAAAGAGCCGTATCTGAAAGAGTTGTATCTAAAGTGCTTGAATGCACAGAAATCACTTTAAGATTGCTATACAAGTGGATGAATAATTTTTAGAATTGAGCTGTATCTCACACTGAAACCTGTTTGAGCTCAATCATGCCGAATACTATAGAACCCTCACCAACTCAACTCATGTCTGTGATTCAAACGCAGACAGCAATTGCCAAACTGGGTTTAGATCTAAATGCAGTGATGACCGTAGTTGCAGAACAGGCGCAGCAGATTACACATGCAAAAGGTGCAGTTGTAGAGTTGGCTGAAGATGGTGATATGGTCTATCGTGCAGTGTCTGGTGGGGCGAGTCATTTATTGGGTTTAAGACTTCATATTGAAAATAGTTTATCGGGTCTATGTATAGCGCAAAAACAAACACTGTATTGCCAAGATTCGGAAACAGATGCACGGGTAGATCGCGTGGCATGTCAACGTGTTGGATTGCGTTCGATGGCAGTAGTGCCATTGATTCATTGTGATGAAGGTGTCGGTGTTTTAAAGATTTACTCTGACCAAGTCGATGCCTTTCAGGAAGCCGACTTGCATATATTAAGTTTGATGTCTGAGTTGATCGCTGCGGCGATGTACCATGCGACACGTTTCGGTGCGACAGAGTTATATAAATTGGCGACTCAAGATAGCTTAACAGGTTTAGCTAATCGGGCTTTGTTTGTCGACTTTTTACGCCAAGGTATAGAAAAAGCACGTGCGCAGAAAAAAGTGCTAGGTATCTTGATGATTGATATGGATGGTCTGAAGCCGATTAATGATCAGTTTGGACATCGCATTGGGGATGCTGCACTGAAAGAAATTGCACAGCGCATTTTGCGTGAAACACGTCAAGATGACTTGGTTGCACGCTTGGGTGGTGATGAATTTGCTGTGATTTTAACCAATATTGCCAACTTAGAGCGTGCGCAAACGGCGATGAATCGAATCGCAGAAAGTTGCGGACTACCGTTTGCATTTGAGCAAATGAGTTTGAAAATTGGTGCCAGTATTGGCATGGCTTTATTTCCAGAGGATGCCGAATCCATCGATCAATTGGTCGAAATGGCAGACTTGAAAATGTACGCCAATAAGCGTGAACGGAAACAAGTAAATATTGAATAACTCACTGCTTAAATAATTCACTAATTGTTATGCAGGTGAATTCCTTCACTACCGCCAAATTATTGAAAGTATCAGAAAAAACATTTTTGATGGGAATACGTGTTGTCTCAAACAATTGCAGATGACATCACGGAATATTATTGTTTAATTTAAATCAAAGTGCGCTTAGCATGTGACGGTGCAAGATGATTAAATAATTGAAAAATCATCTAAGGTCATTTGTTTTTTGACTCAAAATAATATTTTGAATTGTTAAGCTGTGCACTATTGCATGGCGAAAAGAGCATGACAATTCAATGAAAGGGATGTCAAAAGATTTATTCATTATTGCGGCAGGTTTTATTGCTGCAATGCATATCGGGAAACTACCGCCCGCAATACCTGTATTACAACAGCAACTCGGCATTAGCTTTATTCAGTCTGGTTTATTGCTCTCACTAGTACAGGGTGCAGGAATGTGCTTTGCATTGTTGATTGGTAGTTATATCCAAAAAATTGGATTTAAACTGTGTATCTTATTGGGCTTAAGTCTATTGACGATAGCAAGTGCATGGGGGAGCTTTGCACAAAGCTTTGATGTCTTGTTGCTACTGCGTGTCATAGAAGGATTTGGCTTCTTATTGGTGACACTCACAGGGCCTGCATTTATCCGTCAGCTTGTACCGCTACAGCACATCAGCGCAAAGATGGGACTGTGGAGTGCTTATATGGGCGGAGGTATGGGCATAGCCTTATTGGTTGCGCCATTTCTAATTGCTCAATATGGTTGGAGTGTGGTTTGGCTCAGTTTCGCTATGATTACTGCAGCATTACTACTCTGTATCGCTATGTTTATTCCTCAGCCTAATGTGGCGCTGAATACAACACCTATTATTGGTCTCATTCGGGATACTCTGAAACATCCTGCGGCATGGCTTTTGGCGCTCATTTTTGGGACATATGCAGGGCAATGGTTTGCATTGGTGGGTTTCTTACCGATGATTTATGCACAAAACCAAATTTCAGCCGAATTGGCAGGTGCTTTAACAGCCAGTGTTGCCGTTGCCAATGCTGTGGGTACATGGGGGTGTGGGCTGTTATTACAGCGTGGTTTTCAAGCTAAAACTTTAGTCCAACTGGGTTTTGCAGTTTTGATCATTTGCTCCTTAGGGTTTTATCTCTTTAAAGACGCGTTACCGTTTTTACTGCAATATTTAACGGTGTTTAGTTTTTCGCTTTTTGGAGGCTTGGTTGCTGCGACGGTCTTTGCACAAGCACTGCATTTTGCACCTTATCCTGCGGCAATCAGTACGACGGTCGGCATGATTTTACAATGTTCTGCAATTTCCCAATTTATTCTGCCACCTGTGATTGCCACTCTGGTTTCACAGACTGGAGCGTGGTTTTGGGCGGGTATCTTGATGTCAGCGTTGTCATTCGTTGGAATCATGCTTAGTCGACGTTTATTTCAAATGCAGCATGGCTCAAATTAAAATTTTGTTAAACCGCTATGTCAGCAACGGCCTTATTGTTTAATCCCAATCAGTAGCGACAAGATGCCTGCTGCAATGAGTGGGCCGACAGGTACACCACGCAGCATGGCAACACCTGCGACTGTCCCAATTAATAGTCCGGCAACCACATCTGGCTGATTGGACATCAGTTTGACACCACGTCCGCCTAGCCATGCGACAAAGACGCCAATGGCGATTGCGACGAGGGATTTCCAACTTAAAAAGGATTTTAAAATCGAATCACCAGGAATTTTTCCGCTAGCGATCGGCGTGAGTACACCAATGGTTAAAATAATAATGCCAATGTTTAAGCCATATTGTTGCAGATAGGGGAAAAATTCACTTAAAGGCGTGATGCGGAAAACAATCAAGACACCTGCTGCTATGGTGATCGCTGTATTGTGGCTAAAGATGCCACAAGCCAATAACACCAATAACACGATCAGATTTAAATCCAACTGAGACATAGGATATTCGTGAGAAACTTCAATAAATAATTAGGGTCTGTTGACATTTGTTGATTAAAAAAATAGCGAGATAGTAAAATTAAATCGCCAAACCCAATTTTACACTCGCTATGCCTCGAACAATGCTAAATGATCAACACTGGTCCAAGTTACTTGCT
>NZ_VPAO01000032.1:0-52056 GCF_013419235.1 Acinetobacter sp. YH12098 | reverse complement strand
GTTAAAATGCTGTGCTGCTTTTCGCACAGACATTTCATCTCGAATCATAATTTCTATGACTTTGTCTTTAAAATCTTTTGAATATCCCATATCTCTATTGTTCTATAGTTTTTAGGATTTGGCTATAGTGACGATTCCTTTGCCACATCCGCTTTTACTGCTTTTCTATACACCGATTGCAATGTCGGTTTTTTAGTTTTGAAACTTATACTCTTCGACAATCTATTCGTAAATTACCTATTCTTAGACTGTCTATACCTAGATAACCATGTTTGGATGTGCCCTGCAATTTCCATAACCATCAACGCCATTGCAGGGTTTGAACATCGACTAAAGTCTATTTTTTAACCTTTCACCCTTTGGTGACTTCACGTGCAATCACCAGCCGCTGAATGTCCGATGCGCCTTCATAGATTTGACTGACACGCACATCACGATAAATTCGTTCTACTGGGAAATCAGATACATAACCATAGCCCCCATGGATCTGAATCGCATCTGAACACACCCGTTCAGCCATCGTCGATGCAAAAAGTTTCGCCATCGAGGCTTCTTTTAAACATGGAAAACCTGCATCTTTTAACGTCGCTGCATGGAAAATCAATTGGCGAGCCGCCTCAATTTGGGTAGCCATATCCGCGAGGCGAAATGCCACGGCCTGATGCTGTACAATCTCTACGCCGAATGCCTTGCGTTCATTGGCATATTCAACGGCTGCATCTAATGCTGCTCGTGCCATACCCACAGACTGCGCTGCAATACCAATTCGACCTGACTCTAGGTTTGATAAGGCAATTTTATAGCCTTCACCCTCTTGGCCTAAAAGACTATCCGCAGGAATACGACAGTCATCTAAAACTATAGTTGCTGTATCGGAACAATGCTGACCCATTTTGTCTTCTAATCGCGATACGATATAACCCGGCGCATCCGTCGGTACTAAAAAGCACGAAATCCCTTTTTTACCTGCAGATTTATCCGTTACCGCAAAAACCAAGGCTACTTGGGCATGTTTTCCTGTAGTAATAAATTGCTTGGTGCCATTTAATACCCACTCGTCACCATCACGCTCCGCTTTACATTCCAATGCACTCGCATCTGAACCCACTTGTGGCTCTGTTAGGCAAAAACAACCTAACCATTCGCCAGTGGCTAATTTTTTTAAGTATTTTTCTTTTTGTGCTTCAGTACCATAACGCTGCGTAATGCCACATGGCAGTGAGTTTTGTACGCTGACAATCGTCGAAATCGCACCATCACCTGCAGCAATTTCTTCTAAGGCAACAACCAAAGACACATAGTCTAAACCTGCACCTCCCCATTCGTCCGAAACCGTCATACCTAAAGCACCCAGCTCACCAAGTTCCTTTAGCTCTTGTTCAGGAAATGCTGCCGTTTTGTCACGCTCTGCAGCCGTGGGTTTCAGTTTTTCTTGCGAATAGCTTCGCATCATGTCCTGAACCATTTTTTGTTCATCATTTAAAATCATGAGACTTCCTTTTCTAAATCTTTTATAGCGCGTATAGCTTTAAATTTTGGATAACTGCGGAATTAAAAATACTTTGGCTGTATAAAGCAAAGTTGGATACACGACGACGTCATTTGCAACTGTCTGAGGCAAGACGCCATTAATCTCTAATGTTTCTGCGACCTGTAAATCAATAAATATTTGATGACGAGTTTTGCAAATGACAATGGTTTTGGTTACTTTTGCCGAAACAAAAGTAACGAGATGAACTACTGTCAACAAAGTTATTCTCGATCAGACTCCTTCGTAGAAGCCAGAATAAGCAGTTTTAATAAATAACTATTTAGGCTGCATACGAATCGCGCCATCAAGACGAATCACTTCGCCATTGAGATAGGCATTTTCAAAAATATGTGTCACTAATTTTGCAAACTCTTGTGGTTTTGCTAAACGTGGTGGGAAAGGCACCATTTGCCCCAAAGCATCTTGTACATTTTGTGCTAAGCCTTTGAGCATCGGCGTTTCCATAATACCCGGAGCAATGGTCATCACACGGATTGATTCACGTGCAAGCTCACGTGCAAGAGGTAATGTCATTGCAACCACTGCCCCTTTGGATGCTGCATAAGCCGACTGACCAATTTGACCATCGAAAGCCGCAACCGACGCCGTATTCACAATCACCCCACGCTCTTCTTCACCCGCTTTTAATTCATATTTAGCAATCAGTTGTGCCGCATAGCGCAGCATATTGAATGTGCCTGAAACATTAATATTTAATACTTTTTGGAACATCGCCAAATCATGTAATCCGTCACGACCTAAAACTTTTGCAGAGGGTGCGATACCTGCGCAGTTCACTAAGCCATTAAGTTGACCAAATTCCGCTTCAACTTGTGCAAAGAAAGCGCCTACCGCTTGTTCATCGGTAACATCCAATTGAACAAATTTAGCATGATCACCCAGTTGACGTTGCATCGCTTCGCCATGCTCATGATTCATATCCACAATAATCACTTTGGCACCCAAGCCAATTAGATGTGTTGCTGTCGCAGCGCCTAGACCCGATGCACCACCGGTCACGACGAAAACTTTTCCTTTTATGTCCATAGCATTTCCCTATTTATGATGTCTTTTTTTAAATTCGACTTAAGATGCAGAGTAAACAGAGAATTTATTCAGTACAATTTCCAAATGTTGCATCTTTTCTGATGTATTTGGACAATTCTGAACAAGGACCTATCCGCACATATGCCGAAGCATGGACTCGAATACAGTAAAGGGACGATTTCTATCGACTTGGTGCATGAAGCATTACACGATGCGCAAAAAAAGCACTTTGATATTTCTGCTATTTTACAAAAGGCGGGTATTCCCTCAGAGTTACTGCTATCAAGTAAGACCAGAGTTTCTGTTTCTCAATATGCGGCTTTATGGACTCATCTTGCAGATGTGATGGATGATGAATTTTTTGGCATGGATCGGCATGCCATGCGACGTGGTAGTTTTAAGCTACTGTCGAAAATGATCATGCATAACAGTACCTTGGGTGATGCACTTAAGCAAATCTTACAATTTTTAAATCTGGTTTTAGATGACTTGCATAGTGATTTAACCATTGAAGATCACTTTGCTTATATCGTGATCTATGACCAACAAGCGCCTAAACGCATGTTCAGCTATGCCACATATTTGATGCTCATCCATACGCTATTGTGCTGGTTGAGTGGACAACGGATTTTATTAAACCAAATCCAATTTAAATGTGATGCACCTATTGATGATCACGACTACAAAGTTCGCTTCTGTGAAAATATTCATTACCAAGCCAGTCAAAACTATATACAGCTCGATGCCAGTTATTTAAGCCTTCCAATCAAACAAGACACACGTTCGTGGTATCAATTCCTACAACAAACACCTGAAAACCTCTTAGTGCGATTTAAAAACCCGTATGCACTTAGCAGCCAAATTCGTAAACAACTGTTAGACGTTCCTCCTGCCGAATGGTTAGAGTTTTATGAGTTGGCGGTCAAAATGAATATGTCGGAAGCCACAATGCATCGCCGTCTTAAAAGTGAAGGTGTGAGTTATCAACAACTCAAAAATGATATCCGACGAGACACCGCCATCGATTTTTTAACCCATACCGATAAAAGCTTACAAGATATCAGTGAAGAACTAAATTTTCATGATCCAAGTGCTTTTCATCGGGCTTTTAAAAAATGGACAGGCGTCAGTCCCGGTGCATATCGACAAAATAATGCGCCTGAATTCAAGGCCTAGAATTTGATATTCGCTATTTATAAATTGAATATTCATCTAATTAATAGAAAATCAATAACTTAAAAATATTCAATAAATAGACTGACCATTCATCCTTGAACGATTGCTACTTTAGTCTAATTAGGTTATTTTTCACTCAATTTAAAGCACTTTGCTTATTTATATTCCAATTCTCCTGCATCTCCTTGAAAGGCTTTCCTATGCTTAAGATGATTGATGTTCTTGAACAACAACTTGTTCAAAACTTTTCAGATTCTCTTTTCACTCAGATTGACGCAATTGATGAACTGTTTCATGAACAGCTTAAAACTGTCGCAGATATCGATTTGCAAAATTTAATCTCACAATTTTTTAGCACTGAAAATGCAGTTGAAGTTGCTCATGCACTGGATATCCAAGCGGATGACATTGAAGCAATTCAAGCAGGTGCAAATCTAAAAGATGAAAATTTAGTGAATGCAACTGCAAAAATTATTGCTTACTGTCTTGCAGTAGAAACAGCAGCTTTAGAACAAGTTGAAGTTTTCGATAGCTTACAAGACTACCCAATGTAAGTATTGATCGAATATAAAAATAAAGCGCATTCAATGCGCTTTATTTTTGACTATTTATCTAACACTAAATCAATGTTGCCACTGACCTAAGCTGACACGGTCATTGCCACCATAATCTTTTACAGTCCGAACATTTCGATATCCAGCCTGTAAGAACAAATGTCTGACCGCTTCACCTTGGTCATAGCCATGTTCGAGCACCACCCAACCATTCACGGTTAAATGTTTTTTGGCTTGAAGAATGATTTGTTCAAGATCTGCAAGACCATGATTGTCTGCAACCAAAGCACGTTTAGGCTCTGTCGCCAAATCCTTCATGTGTACATCATCAGCATCGATATACGGCGGATTTGACACAATTACATCAAAGAAAGCACGACCAAAGGGTTTCAACCAAGAACCTAAGACAAACTGCACATGTTCAAGATCATGCTTTTTGGCATTAAACTCAGCAACTTCCAAGGTAGGTTCGTAAATATCCGAAGCTACAATTGACCAATCTGGACGTTCACTGGCTAATGACAAGGCTACAGCACCAGTTCCTGTTCCTAAATCGACCACACGAGCATCTTCAGGAAGTTCTAAACGGAGTACAGTTTCAACGAGTACTTCCGTATCAGGACGTGGAACCAAAGTATCTTTAGTCACTTTTAAGTCTAGCGTCCAAAATGGCTGAGAACCTGTGACATAAGCCAAAGGCTCACCTGCTGCAATACGTGCAAGTGATGCGACATATTGTTGTTCTTGCTCAGCTGTTAATTCTTGATCCTTTTTCAGGATTAAATCAAACGAATCAATCTTGATGATATGCTCTAACAACCACGCATTTTCCTGACGTTCATAACTTTCAGGTTCACCACGATAGGCCAAAGCCTGTGCAATATTCATTAGCCACCATTCTGCTGTGCTAATAACGCCAACTGATCGGCTTGATATTCACGATGCAAACTATCTAGCAATTCAGTCAAATCACCTTCCATCACTGCATCCAACTTATACAGCGTTAGGTTAATCCGATGATCAGTCATACGACCTTGTGGATAATTATAGGTACGAATACGCTCAGAACGGTCACCAGAACCTACTAAGTCACGACGCATTTCAGATGTCGCTGCATCTGCCGCTGCGCGTTTGGCATTTTCTAAACGAGAAACCAACAGCGCCATCGCTTTGGCTTTGTTTTTATGCTGTGAACGTTCATCCTGACATTCTACAACTGTACCCGTTGGAATATGGGTAATACGCACAGCAGAGTCAGTTTTGTTAATGTGTTGACCACCTGCACCAGAGGCACGATAGGTATCAATACGTAATTCTGAAGGATTAATTTCAACACTAGTGTCTACATCAACTTCCGGCAAAATCGCAACAGTACATGCCGAAGTATGCACACGACCTTGTGACTCAGTTGCAGGCACACGCTGTACACGATGCGCGCCACTTTCAAATTTTAAGCGACCATATACACCTTCACCATTGATGAGGCAAATCACTTCTTTATAACCGCCGTGTTCGCCGTCATTTTCAGACAACACTTCAATACGCCAACCTTGTGATTCAGCATATTTACTGTACATGCGATACAAGTCACCCGAGAAAATTGCAGCTTCGTCACCACCTGTTCCGGCACGGATTTCTAAATAAGCAGAGTTCGCATCATTCGGATCTTTTGGAATCATCAGAATGTTTAAGTCTGCTTCAAGCTGACCGATCAAAGCTTTATTTTCTTTGATTTCCTCAACGGCCATTTCTTTAAAATCTGGATCCGTCATCATTACTTCAGCAGTCTCAATATCTTCTTCTGCTTGACGGTATTTTTTCCAAACTTCAGTGATTTCAGATAAATCACTATGCTCACGTGACAACTGACGGAAACGTTTGTTGTCTGAAATGACTTCTACATCTGCGAGTAATGCATTTAATTCTTCGTGACGGTCAGAGAGCTGATCTAATCGTAAACGTAACGATTCTTTCATTTTTCAAAAAATCTCAATACACAGGCTCTACCGCTAAACTTTCACGGATATGCCAAAATTCAAAATAATGGCGCTAGTGTACCGATAATGGGTCTGAAATGACATATATATTGTTTTTTGGCCTATCAATGACCCTAAATATCAAAGTGTGAACTTCATCACTCCTACCTTTCTCCACAAAGTCGTACAGATTTTCTGCATTCGACCATTTTTTTCACAATATTAATAAAACTTATACAAACTAGACACTCAAATCACCAAATAAAGAGAAAGCTCTCCATATTTACAGCGAATAGTTTTGTTACATTTACTGCCATCGAAATGATTATGAAAAAGTCCTCGCGTTTATGAAGGACATGGAGTGAACTATGAAACTGAATACTCTTTTAATGACAGCCACTCTAGCAACTGCTTCTATGTTCACTGTGTCTGCAAATGCAGATAGTACAACACGCGTTGCTGCAGCTAGTGCATTAGGTAGTGTTGCAGGTACTGCAATTGGTAAAAATATGGGCGGTAATACCGGCGCTACAATTGGTGCTGCTCTTGGTGGTGCTGGTGGTGCTGCGGTAGCAAGTAATAAACGCAACCGTACAGAATCTGCTATCGGCGGTGCTTTAGGTGGTGGTACAGGTTATACTGTTGGTAAAAGCATGGGCGGTACAAACGGTGGTTACATCGGCTCTGCACTAGGTGCTGCTGGTGGTGCTGCTCTAGGTAATAAAATCTCTAAAGATAAAGCTTACGACAAACACCAAGAACGTAAATACAAAAAACGTTACCGTCGTCGTCACTAATTCAAAAATTAGTGAGTCCTTATTGAATAGTGAAAATAGCACCTTCGGGTGCTTTTTTATGTATCGCCTTTTTTCAAATGATAAATACAACTTTATTTATTGCTCCTGATAAATATTTAGATTTGCCTTCTCTCCAACCAAGTCATCAATCATGTAGAAATAAAGTGCAAAATTTACATTGCAGCAACGGAACACGTATTTTATTTCACATCACGCTCCAAATATTCGCTATGTGTTTTCATATATTGATATCAACAGATAAACATCATGCTTCGTAAGGAGTTTAAAAATGAAAATTAATAAAATTCTATTCAGTGCAGCAATTGCCGCTTCAGCGCTTACTATGACTGCAACACATGCAGGTAATAGCACCAATACTGCATTAACATCTGCTTTAGGTGGTGTTGTTGGTGCAGCAATCGGTAACCAAGTTGGCGGCCAAACTGGCGCAATGATTGGTTCAGCTATTGGTGGCGGTGCAGGTGCTGCAGCATCGGCGAACAAACGTGACCGTAATGGTGCCATCATTGGTGGCGCACTTGGTGGCGCGGGTGGTTATACCGTAGGTAAAAACATGGGCGGTACAAACGGTGGTTATATCGGTGCTGCACTTGGTTCAGCCGGTGGTTCTGCACTAGGTAAAAAAGTGTCTGAAGACCGTCGCTATGATGACCGTTATGATGATCGCTATGACCGTCGTTATAACAACCGTGGCTATCGTACCAATAATTATAGTTACAATGACCGAGGCTACCGTGGAGACAATGGTCGTCACTTAGGTTGGTACAAAAACGGTAAACGTTAATCGATATATTTCAATGAAAAAAAAATCAGCACCTTCGGGTGCTTTTTTTGTATATAAAAAAAGTTTAGATATATCTAAAGTTGTCTTTTTACACCGCCCCACAACCATATCGAGTTTATTCGATATACATTCAGCTTTTTATATCGTATTATTTCGATATAAAGATCTCTGAGAGAAAACATGCGTACTCTAGCCGATACAAAATTTTCAATACTTGAACTCGCACCTGTTCGAGATGATAAAACCATCGAATTTTCACTCAAACATGCACTCCAGTTAGCACAGAAAGCAGAACAACTTGGTTATGAGCGTCTATGGTTAGCCGAACACCACAATATGGACGGCATCGCAAGTTCTGCAACTGCGGTTTTACTCGGTTATCTCTTAGCAAATACACAATCCATCAAGCTCGGTTCAGGCGGGATTATGTTGCCCAACCATGCGCCTTTAGTTGTCGCTGAACAATTTGGCACACTTGAAACGTTATATCCTGGACGTATTGAACTCGGCTTAGGTCGCGCACCAGGTACTGACCAAACCACCATGCGCGCATTACGCCGTGGCCGTCAGGAAACCGAAGATCAATTTCCACAAGATGTTCTTGAGATTTTACAATACTTTAAAGCACCTGAACCACAGCAGCGCATCATTGCTACACCGGGACAAAATACACATGTTCCTGTATGGCTTTTAGGTTCAAGTCTGTTCAGTGCACAACTCGCTGCACGTTTAGGTCTACCCTATTCATTTGCGTCACATTTCGCACCACGCATGCTTGGACAAGCGATTCAGCTCTATCGTGAGACTTTCCAAGCATCCGAATATTTAGATCAACCTTATGTTTCTATGGGCGTACCAACGGTTGTCGCCGAAACAGATGAAGAAGCAGAATATCTGGCAACGAGTGCTTATCAACGCGTTTTAGGTTTAATGCGCGGTCAAAGTTTAAAACTCAAGGCTCCAGTCGACAGTATGCAAGGCTTATGGTCTGCTGCAGAAAAGCTGTCCGTAGATAATTTCTACGCTATGGGACAAGTCGGTTCAAATGCAACCGTTCGAGCGGGTTTAGAAAACCTACTCACCAAATATGACGTTGATGAATTTATTTTCACCTGCGACATTTACGATACCGATAAGCGCATTGAAAATTTCGAACGTTTAATGCAAATCAAAAATGATCTAGCTTAAGACTCTAAGCTTGATGATTTAATCCAAGCGTTTGATCCGTCTAAAGCCAGAATTGCGATTACGTCTTTTGTGGCTCTTTTAGACGGATACAATCGAGAACAATGCTTTGGCTAACATTTACTAAAGCTACACTTAAAAACCATCATTGCCTCAACGAAATAATTGCTTTACTCATTTTTATTACTGTATAAATATTAAACACAAGCAAAACAAAGAGAAAAATAAGCAGATGAGCCAATATATTAATAAACCCACACCCGCATTTATCGCAGCAAGTTGGTGTGCACTGATCTTAGGCGCTGTAGTGTTTTGCATAGGTTTATTCAATGCAAATATGATGCTGAATGAAAAAGGCTTTTATCTCATTTTATTGCTCTATGGATTATTTTCATCGGTTTCACTACAAAAAATCATTCGTGACCGTTTAGAAGGAATGCATGTCACTGCAATCTACTTTGGACTGTGCTGGGCATCCGTCATTATTTGCCTCGTACTTCTTGCCATTGGTCTATGGAATGCTGAACTGGCATTAAGTGAAAAAGGGTTTTACATGATGGCTTTCCTAATGAGTTTGTTTGGCGCAGTTGCAGTACAAAAGAATATTCGTGATATGGACTATTTACGTACCCATACCGACCAACCCGAACTTAAGCATTCAACCCCGAGTCAGCTTGACTATAACTCATCAGATGATGAACCACTTTAAAACTCACAAAATTTATAGATCTCAAAAGCTGTTCATGCAGGTCGCTCATTGTTTTATCGATCTGCTTGAGCGGTTAATGAACTACAACGCATAAAAAAATCAGTTCACTCCTAGAAATGTATAAATGACAAGGGCCAAGCAAATCAATTCTAGACAAATTGTATGACTCATCAGACTGAAAAAACGCTTTACCCCGACTGGCCCATCACAGAATATATTCCTATCTAAGACTCAACTAAAAAAACAAAAGACAAGGAATAAATATGGCCAACAAGCAGGATGCAACCCACCATATTTTTAATAATCATCTAGAGGATTTTGAACACTTTCGTGGAACGATCATCAGTTCAGAACAGATCAAAGATTATGACTTTAAGAATCAAAAAATCGCCATTATTGGGATAGATCAGCATGTGGTCTCTGAACTACATCATCTATGTCAGGTTGCAGATAACATCATGGTCTATCAAATCAAACCGCAATTTGTTTTACCGCGTACTGAACGTCTATTGAATAAATTAATTCAACATCCACTGATTGCAAAAAATCGACGTTTATTTAGCAATCGTATTAAGAGTATTTTGGCGATTCGCTTTTTAGAAGATCAAGTGCCGAACCATTGGTTAAGACATTTACTCAGTCCAAATACCGCAATTCAGAACAAAACCTTCCTAAAATCGGATCATTATTATGCAGCATTACAGCAGCCCAACTGCATCTTAAACACTTGGCCTATTGCAAAAATTCAGAGTAATTCAATCACGGCTTTAGATGAGCATACGTTTGAGTGTGATGTCATTGTGCGCAGCGAATCTAACCAATCCAAAGAAAAGTAATTACATTGCAATTATTTTCACATGACAATTACTAGAATTTATCCGATTGATCAAAACTCACAACACCAATAGCCATCTCTGGTGGCTTTTGCTAGATCCCCTACGTTATTGAATACTTCTATTCGGTAAGGCTAAGGATTCTTAAAAATCCATAAATGAAAATAGCTTTAATCGTGCTACATGCTTTTTCAGCGCTCAGACTTAAATCATGCTTCCGACCTGCATCATCAGCTACAGTTCATTTATAGAAGTGCGATTTTTGAATAGTTATGATCAATTCTTCATGAAAATTTTATTTCAAACCAATAAATTTTCAGTCTCTTAATTTTGTCTTACACAACTCTTTTAATGACTAATTATAAGTAGGAAAATTTATACCGATGCTCATATTCAGCCGACATTTACTTATGTTCTAATCTATATTCAATAAGAAAATAACTGCTAAAAATCCAATTTTAATATCACTTCATATCTGCTTTTAAAGCCTAAATAGTCTCAATTCGAGCATTCCCCACCCACATCAATTAAATAAATGATGCCATTTCTTGAGATTTAACACCTAAAAGCGACTGTTTGATTATTTTTTATTCTATTTTCTGCCTATTTTTTTAGCATTTAAATCAGTATTTTTTAAAATTATGATCAAATATTAAACTGTATGTGCTAAATCTAGTATATACACTACTCTTATCAAGTAGATTATTCAGGCTTAATTCATAGATAAAAACACAGCAATACACGGATTATTTTAAAAGATTGAAGCTGTCAATTAGGCCATATTTTATAAATTTTCAGCCAAAAAAATTCATCAAATTGGTACACATTTGAATACAGAATTTGCTTAAATTTTAAGTCTAAATGTTGAGAAAAATTTTCATCAATATTTTAAATATTTATCATTCATTAAAAGTATGACAAGTCAAAAATTAATACTATTTTTATATAATTTATACAGTAATTTATTATCATTAAAAGAGCCACCGAAGTGGCTCAATTTACACTTAACCAATGCGACGTTTCAGTCCTGTCATTTGTAAAACACGTGTTGAAATTTCTTCAATCGACATTTCCGACACGTTTAAGTATTTAATTCCTTCTGAAATATAAATACCTTCAATCGCACGTAATTCCATCTGGCACTGACTAAAACTTGCATAACGGCTATTGGCCTTACGTTCTGAACGAATTGCTACAAGGCGCTCTGCATCAATCATCAAGCCAAATAACTTATGTTTATGCTCACGTAAAACTGCAGGTAAACGGTTGTCATCCAAGTCTTCTTCTGTCAACGGATAGTTCGCTACACGAATACCAAATTGCAAAGAGAGATAGATGGAAGTCGGTGTTTTACCCGAACGTGACACGCCAATTAAAATTAAGTCGGCTTTGTCATAATGACGAGTACGTGCCCCATCATCGTTATCTAAAGCAAAATGCACCGCATCAATACGTGCTTTATAAGACTCAGAATCTGTTACTGCATGGGTTTGACCGACTAAAGTTGTAGGAGCTGTGCCTAACTCGTCAGATAATTTACTAATAAGCCCTTCAAAAACATCAAGATTTACTGCATCTGCCGTATTAATAATGTCACGTACATACGGGTCAACAAGGGTGTCAAACACCAAAGGCTTTTGACCGTCTTGCTGCGCTCTAAGATTGATCTCTGCAACCACATTTGTAGCTGCTTCTTCAGAGGTAATATAAGGAATAATATGAATGTCAAAATCTACATGAGGGAACTGGGCTAACAGTGAATGACCAAGCGTTTCTGCGGTAATCGCTGTCCCATCCGAAACAAAGAAAACACTACGCTGAATCTGTTTACCTTCTGACATTAAAATTCTCCTCCAAAATTTGTCTTAGTGCTATATAATCTTTATAGTAAACCATCTTACATGACTGTCACTTAGTAAATTTAGAATGCTAAGTAATTTGTTATAATTTCATGCCAAGATAGTGATTAATACTGCAAAAGTGGAGTAACAACTTTGGAAGCGCGCGTAATTGGTCTAGAAAAATTAGGGAAACACGACGTAGAACTCGTGGGTGGTAAAAACTCATCATTAGGTGAAATGATCAGCCATCTAGCAAATGCTGGTGTATCTGTTCCTGGTGGTTTTGCTACTACAGCTCAAGCATATCGTGAATTCCTCGAGCAAAGTGGCCTAAACGCTAAAATTAACGCTGAACTTGCTGCACTCAATGTTGACGATGTAAATGCACTTGCTGAAACTGGTGCAAAAATCCGTCAATGGATTGTAGACACTCCGCTTACAGCTGAACTTGAAACAGAAATTCGTGAGGCTTTCACAGCTCTTTCAAACGGCAACCCTGATATCGCGGTTGCCGTTCGCTCATCTGCAACAGCAGAAGACTTACCAGATGCTTCATTTGCTGGCCAACAAGAAACTTTCTTGAACATCCGTGGTATCGACAACGTCCTTATTGCGATTAAAGAAGTATTTGCTTCACTTTATAACGACCGCGCAATTTCTTACCGTGTACACCAAAACTTCGCACATGACGTCGTTGCGTTATCTGCAGGTGTTCAACGCATGGTTCGCTCTGAAACAGGTGCAGCTGGTGTAATGTTTACACTAGATACAGAATCTGGTTTCCGCGACGCAGTTTTCATCACAGCTTCTTATGGCTTGGGTGAAATGGTTGTACAAGGTGCTGTAAACCCTGACGAATTCTATGTATCTAAACCACTTTTAAATGCAGGCAAACACGCTGTATTACGTCGTAACCTTGGTTCTAAACACCAAAAAATGATTTATGGTGAAGAAGGTGCTGCAGGTAAGTCAGTGGTTGTTGTAGACGTTGAAAAAGCAGATCGTCAACAATTCGCTTTAAATGACCACGAACTTCAAGAACTTGCTAAACAAGCATTGATCATTGAAAACCACTATGGTTCAGCAATGGACATCGAATGGGCGAAAGATGGCGATGATGGTCAAATCTATATCGTTCAAGCACGTCCTGAAACTGTGAAGAGCCGTCAAAATGTAGGCACAATGGAACGCTACCTTCTTAAACAAAAAGGTAATGTGATTTGTGAAGGTCGTTCAATCGGTCAACGTATTGGTTCTGGTCGCGTGCGTATCGTGACTTCAATCAAAGAAATGGACAAAGTTCAAGACGGCGACGTACTTGTATCTGACATGACTGACCCAGATTGGGAACCAGTAATGAAACGTGCTGCTGCGATTGTCACTAACCGTGGTGGTCGTACTTGTCACGCTGCGATTATTGCACGTGAACTTGGTGTTCCTGCAATCGTAGGTTGTGGTAATGCAACTGAAGTATTGACTGACGGTCAAGAAGTGACTGTGTCTTGCGCTGAAGGTGACACAGGCTTTATTTACGAAGGTTCTTTGGACTTTGAAATCCAACGCAACTCTATCGAATCTATGCCTAAACTTCCGTTCAAAATCATGATGAACGTAGGTAACCCTGACCGCGCATTTGACTTTGCTCAAATTCCTAACGAAGGTGTTGGTCTTGCTCGTCTTGAGTTCATCATCAACCGTATGATCGGTGTACACCCTAAAGCATTGCTTAACATTGACAGCTTACCACGTGAAACTCGTGCTGCTGTAATGTCACGTACTGCAGGTTATGCATCTCCTATCGAATTCTATGTTGAAAAACTAGTTGAAGGTATTTCTACACTTGCTGCAGCGTTTGCTGACAAACCAGTGATTGTTCGTATGTCTGACTTTAAGTCAAACGAATATGCAAACTTAATCGGTGGTAAGTTATACGAACCTGAAGAAGAAAACCCAATGCTAGGCTTCCGTGGTGCTAGCCGCTATGTGTCTGACAACTTCCGTGACTGCTTCGAACTTGAATGCCGCGCACTGAAAAAAGCACGTGATGAAATGGGCTTAACTAACATTCAAATCATGATTCCTTTCGTACGTACTGTTGCTGAAGCGAAACGAGTTATTGAATTGTTAGCGCTTAACGGTCTTAAACGTGGTGAAAATGGTCTTAAAGTGATCATGATGTGTGAACTTCCAACTAACGCATTGTTGGCTGAACAGTTCCTTGAACACTTCGACGGTTTCTCTATCGGTTCTAACGACTTAACTCAGTTAACACTCGGTCTAGACCGTGACTCTGGTATCGTTTCTCACCTATTTGATGAACGTGATCCAGCCGTTAAAGCACTTCTTTCTATGGCAATCCATGCTTGTCGTAAAGCTGGCAAATACGTAGGTATTTGTGGTCAAGGCCCTTCAGATCACCCTGACCTAGCTAAATGGTTAATGGAACAAGGCATTGAGTCTGTTTCGCTTAACCCAGACTCAGTATTAGACACTTGGTTCTTCCTTTCTGAAGAAAAAGCTCAACAAGCTTAATAAACTGTGTTAAAAAAAGACCCACATGTGGGTCTTTTTTTTTATTTATACTTTTACAGACGTTTTTTGAGATTTTAGTTTTATGCAGATTTACTTGGCACGAAATAACCAACAAGCTGGTCCCTACACCTTAGAACAACTTAACCAAATGCTCGCGAGCCAACAAGTGTTACTCACGGACTTGGTTTGGCACCAAGGTATGACCGAATGGAAAGCTTTGGGTGAACTCACTCAAGGTCAGTTGGTTTATATGCCTGCAGGATATACTGCACCAACAGCATTCGAATCAAATCAAACTGCAACTACGCCATCAAATACCTATGCACAGCCTCAAGCGGTACAAGAGCAAACTAGCCTAGCTAGTATTCCTAAACGTGTTTTGGCGAAAATCGTCGATTTACTGCTTTGGATACCAGCAACTTTTATCTTAACGGCATTTTTTAGTCCAAGTGAAAAGACACAATTTGCAAATCTGAATGAACAGTTTATGCAAGCTGTGATGACCCCAAATGCTGACCCCAATGTTTTACAAGCACTACAAACACAAATGGTTGAAATGTTTCCCAACCAAGCTTGGATTGCAATGTTTGCGTATCTCTTCATTATGCTTTTCATTCAAGCATATTTGATTGCTAAATCAGGTCAAAGCATTGGTAAAAAAATCACCAAAATTAAAATTGTAGATGCCGAAACCAGTCAACCTGTAAACCTCATGCGTGGCTTCACTTTACGCAGTGTTTTATTTATTTTCCTGAACTTTTTATCAATGCCATTAAGCGTAATCATCGATTCCGTTTTCATTTTCGGCAAGAAGCGTCAAACCTTGCATGACAAATTGGCAAAAACCAAGGTAATAAACCAATAATTTTCACTTTTATTCAGGGATGATTTTTTCATCCCTTTTTTGTGCATTATATTGAAATTAAAATAAAATTTAGATAAAAAAAATACAATCCTGACTAGCAAAATAGGGTTTTAATACAGTCATTTAAAGCATCTTTATGTATAGCTTAGTTTGCCGATATCAGGCATAATGCCCTACAACGTAGCGGTGTCGCATCATTGTGACTGTTTTTTCATGTCTGAAAAAATCACAATCATGCGACACTTTATTCGCTATCCCAAATTTTAAATTTAGGGAATGGGACTCTTCACCGAGGTTGTAAAATGAGACAAACAATTTTAGCTGTATTGTCTTTATCTGCGATCGCTGCACTCTTAACTGGGTGTGGTGGTGATATGGTACTTCTAAACTCAAAAGGTCCAGTTGCTGAAGGTCAATCAAACCTCATGCTTACTGCGATCTACCTAATGTTGTTGGTAGTTATTCCATCAGCACTTATGGCTCTTTGGTTTGGTTGGAAATATCGCGCGTCAAATAAAGATGCAGACTATGCACCTACTTGGGCACACTCGACTGCAATTGAAGTTGTAGTTTGGGGTATTCCCGTAATTATTATCGCTATTTTAGCTTGGTTAACTTGGTGGGGTTCCCACAAGTATGACCCTTACCGTCCACTCGAGTCAGATAAAGCTCCTTTAACTGTTCAAGTTATTGCTGAACAATTTAAATGGATCTTCATCTACCCTGAACAAGGCATCGCGACTGTAAACGAGATCCGCTTCCCTGAGAAAACTCCTGTAAGCCTTCGTTTAACATCTAACTTCACAATGAACTCATTTTTCATTCCGGCGTTAGGTGGTCAGATTTATGCTATGGCAGGTATGCAAACTCACTTGAACTTATTAGCTGATGAAACTAGTCCTGCTGAAGGCTTCCGTGGTTTCTCTTCTAACTATTCAGGTTATGGCTTCTCACAAATGCGCTTCCGTGCACATGCTGTGACTGATGCTCAGTTTGCTGAATGGGTTTCTGCTGTTAAAGCTGGTAATGGTTCTTCAGTTAATCCTGAAGCGGTTCAAAAAACTGTTTTAGACCAAGCTGAATTTGCAACCTTACGTGACGGCAACCGTTCTAAACACCAGATCGAAGTTTTAGTTGCCAAAGCAACTACTCCTGAAGAGAAGGCTCTAGCTGAAGCAATGAAGCCTTACCCTACTAAGCCACACCCAGTGACTTACTATTCTTCAGTTGAACCTAAATTGTTCGAATCAGTGATTAACAAATACATGAGCAACTACCACGGTGCTGATCATACAGCTACTGTTGGACACGAAGCTGCTGCTTCTGAAGCTCATGCAGGCGTTGAACATGCGACTGTTGCAGGGGAATAAGACATGAGCTTATTAGGTAAGTTAGGACCAGATGCAATTCCACACGACCCAATCGTGTTGGTTACTGTTGCAATGATGATCCTTGGCGGTATCGCAATTGTTGCTGGTATCACCTACTTTAAAAAATGGGGCTACTTGTGGAACGAATGGTTCACATCTGTAGACCATAAAAAAATTGGTATCATGTATATCCTCGTGTCAATTGTCATGCTTGTGCGTGGTTTTGCCGATGCGATTATGATGCGTCTTCAACTGTTCCTTGCAAAAGGTGGCGGTGAAGGTTACTTACACCCAGAACACTATGACCAGATCTTTACTGCCCATGGCGTAATCATGATCTTCTTCGTAGCAATGGGTCTAGTTGTTGGTTTAATGAACGTTGCTGTACCACTTCAAATTGGCGCACGTGACGTAGCATTCCCATTATTAAACTCTCTTAGCTTCTGGTTATTCGCCGGCGCTGCGGGCTTAATGATGGCTTCTCTTGCAATTGGTGAATTCGCTGCAACAGGTTGGATGGCTTACCCTCCACTTTCTGGCATCGAATACTCTCCAGGTGTAGGTGTAGACTACTATATCTGGGCACTTCAGGTTTCTGGTCTAGGTACGCTTCTTACTGGTGTTAACTTCTTCGTTACCATCATCAAAATGCGTGCGCCTGGCATGAAACTTATGGACATGCCTATTTTCACTTGGACTGCATTAGTTACTGTAGTGCTTATCGTTGCAACATTCCCAGTTTTGACTGCGACTATTGCAATGCTTTCACTTGACCGTTACTTCGGCTTCCATTTCTTTACAAATGACATGGGTGGTAGCCCAATGTTGTATGTAAACTTGATTTGGACTTGGGGTCACCCGGAAGTTTACATCTTGGTATTACCAGCTTTTGGTATTTACTCAGAAGTTACTGCTGTGTTCTCACGCAAAGCGTTGTTCGGCTACAAATCTATGGTGTACGCAACTGTAGCAATTGGTGTTCTTTCACTAGTTGTATGGGTTCACCACTTCTTTACAATGGGTGCTGGTGCCAACGTTAACGCGTTCTTCGGTATCATGACCATGATCATTGCGATCCCTACTGGTGTGAAAATCTTCTCTTGGTTATTCACTATGTACAAGGGCCGCATCACCTATACAACTCCAATGCTTTGGACACTTGGCTTCCTTGTGACTTTCGGTATTGGTGGTTTAACAGGCGTATTAATGGCAGTTCCACCAGCGGACTTCTTAGTACACAACTCTTTATTCCTTATCGCTCACTTCCATAACGTAATTATTGGTGGTGTAGTGTTCGCGATGTTCGCGGGTATCATTTTCTACTGGCCAAAAATGTTTGGTTGGAAATTGAATGAAACTTGGGGTAAAGCAGCGTTCTGGTTCTGGTTCTTCGGTTTCTACTTTGCATTCATGCCACTTTATATCCTTGGTTTCATGGGTATGACTCGTCGTTTGAATACATATGACAACCCTGAATGGGATCCGTACTTAGCGATCGCTTTATTTGGTTCTGTATTGGTTGCTATCGGTATCTTCTGTTTTGTTATGCAAATCGTTGTTGGTTTCCTTCAACGCAAAGACAACATGGACGTTACTGGCGATATCTGGGATGGTCGTACTCTTGAGTGGGCTACTTCATCTCCTTCACCATTCTATAACTTTGCTTATCTTCCAAAGATCAATGGTATTGATACTTTCTGGACTGACAAAGAAAATGGTGTTGCTTACGCTAAGCCAACTACATACGAAGACATCCATATGCCTACAAACCGTGCGGCAGGTTTCGTAATTGCAATGTTTATTACAGTTATGGGCTTCGCATTAATCTGGCATATCTGGTGGTTAGTCGTTGTAACTTTCATTGCTTCAATTATCAGCTTCATCGTTTCTTCTTTCACTAAGAAAGTTGACTACTATGTTCCAGCTGCAGAAGTTGAACGTATTGAAAATGAACGCTACGCGCTTCTTGAAAAACATTTGAAGAAGGACTAAGACAATGGCTGAAGTACTTCATCACGACAACCACGGACATGACGAACATCATCATCACGATGATACTGACATCACTGTCTTTGGTTTCTGGACTTACTTGATGAGTGACTTGGTTCTTTTCGGGACACTCTTCATCGCGTTCGCTGTATTAAGTAGCCACGTTCCAGTGGGTACGCCAAGTGCACAAGAGCTATTTGGTGAATCTTTAGGTTTCGTTTTAACTGAAACTTTCGCCCTTCTTATCTCTTCTGTAACTTTTGGTTTTGCTGTTCTTGCAGCATACAAGAAAAATGTTGGTCAAGTTTTAACTTGGTTAGCAGTTACTTGGGTATTTGGTGCAGCCTTCATTGGCATGGAACTTTATGAGTTCAATCATTTAGTTCATGCTGGTCATGGCCCAAGCACAAGTGCGTTCTTATCTGCGTTCTTTACTTTAGTTGGTACGCACGGTATTCACGTAACTTCTGGTTTGGTATGGATGCTTGTGTTGATGTTCCAAATCAAGAAATATGGTTTGACACTTCCAAACACTCGTCGTCTTGCTTGCCTAAGCTTGTTCTGGCACTTCCTTGACATCGTTTGGATCTGCGTATTCAGCGTTGTTTACTTGATGGGAGTTATCTAATGAGTCACGATCATAACTCTGCTGGTGCAGCTCACGGTAACGTTAAACAATATACAATCGGATTTATCCTTTCTGTTCTACTTACCGTAATTCCATTCGGTATGGTAATGGCAGGTGGTTTTAGCCGCGGTCTATTGGTTGCCGTAATTGCGATTACTGCGGTTGCTCAGGTTCTTATTCAGTTAGTTTACTTCCTGCATATGAACTCTTCTTCAGAGCAACGCTGGAACGTGATTGCATTTGTTTATACAATCCTCACAATTGCTATCCTTTTAGTAGGTTCTGTGTGGATTATGAACTACCTTCACTTCAATATGATGATCTAAACTGGTCGTCATGCTGAAAAAGTATTTATTCCTGACTAAACCAGGAATTCTCTTTGGTAACTTTGTTACCGCTTTGGGTGGCTACTTTGTAGCTGCCCAAGGTTCTGTAGATTTCCTTCTGTTGCTTCTTACCCTCTTAGGCACCCTCTTTGTGGTCGCTTCTGGATGTGTAATCAATAACGTTATTGACCAAGACATCGACTCAAAAATGCAACGCACACAAAATCGTGCGATGGTTAAAAAATCAATTTCGATTCCTGTTGCTTTAGTTTTTGCTTTAGTTTTAGGTGTAATTGGTTTTAGCATTTTATGGTTCTGGGTAAATGCTTACGCTTTTCTTTTTGCTGTTATTGGTTTTGTCGTATACGTTGGTTTTTATAGCTTATGGACAAAACGAACAACAATCCATCAAACCATTATCGGCAGTCTTTCTGGCGCAGCGCCACCTGTAATCGGGTATACGGCTGTTGCAAACCAGTTTGATTTAGGTGCATTACTGATTTTTATTGGTTATGCATTTTGGCAAATGCCTCATTCTTGGGGAATTGCAGTTTACCGATTTGATGACTACAAAAATGCAGGAATTCCAATTTTACCTGTAGCACGTTCAATTCACCGTACCAAGGTTGAATCTTTGGTTTACGTGTTTTTGTTCTGCATCACCATGAACGGTTTATTCTTTTTTGGTTATGCGAATTGGATTTATATGATTGTCCTAAATGCCTTAAGTCTGTATTGGATTTATCTGACCATTCAAGGATTCAAAGCTGAAGATGATCAAATTTGGGCAAAACAATATTTCATGTTTTCAGTCAAATTGATCACAGTGATTAGTTTAATTTTTAGTTTTACTTCCACTGCTCCTCTAAAGCCAATTGTATTTTTTTAAAAAAGATAGAGTTTTACTCTATCTTTTTTATTTATGAATAGCTTCAAACCCTAAGCCCAACTTGATACCATTGCACACACAACTATAATTAACTGTGCCTTATGTCATATCAAAAAAAATTTATTCACTCTGCCCTTTTCACATCGAGTATTCCATTCGGTATTTTCTTTAGTATGCAAAGTCATGCAGGCATGGATATTTATTGTGAACCGTCGACACTTATTCAAACCAATGCTTATACCGCATGCGATGAACTCCCTGCGCTCACACCTGCAAATGACAATCAAACCAACATGCTGCTGTTGCTTAGCGATTTAGGTATTGCCAAATTTAATATTCATGAAGATAAATCCACACTTTGGCGAACTAGCTACAGCAAAGTTCCATTTGAAGTTTCCAGTATCATGAGCACTAGCAGCAATAAACTGCCGAATGCACGTAAACCTTTAAAAACACCTGATCTAAGTTTTAACGAACATTGCAACAGCATTCAAAATGGCGCACAAGCCTTTATTGAACAAGTCAAAAAGGACAGTAAGCTTTCAAGTAGTGAAAAAGACACCCTGATTCGCGAACGTCAGAAAATTAATGATTGCGACAATAAACTAACTTTGCTAAGCGTAAATCCAAATTGGTCAGTATCTGCACGCCAATATGCATCGTATTTAAACGCCACAATTTCGTTTTACAATGCTAACTTTTCCACAGCGACTAAGATTTATTCAGTATTAACTAATGTGTATCAACCTTGGCTGAAAGAAACATCACAATATATGTTGATTCGAAGTGCTTTAAATGAGGCTTATCAAAGTGGTTTAGGTGAATATGGCGATTTAGATCATGACAAACTCAATCAAAGTTTATTAACCAATTTTTTCAATAATATCACCCAGTACTTTAAGCTCTATCCCCAAGGTCAATATGCCGCAAGTGCACGCGGTTTATTAAGACGTGGATTTTGGCTCAGTGGAAAACATGATTTACTGATTAATGAATACGTATGGCAAATCAATAATCCTAAATCCAGCGTTTATAACTTAGAGCTGCCAAATCTACCCTATGAATTAGATCGTCATGTATTTCAAAGTAAGCGTCTGAATGTCAAAAATTTGAAAGATCCGTTTTTCCTCACTATCTATGATCTGATGCACATGCGGAAAATACAAAGTTCCGATGATATTGTCATTTCCTGCGCTGAGTTAAACGCACAGAAAAATTATTTTAAAGATTCACCAGAACTGTTCCAGTATTTGCAGGCAAATCACTTATTTTATGTGCAAAACAAAGCACAAGAAGCACTCAAATATCTGCCACAACAAGTACCGAGCAGCATCAACAGTTACCTACAGTTGAGTCAGCTACTACTTAAAGGCCGCATTCTGGAAGCTAGTGGGCGAAATCAAACCACTCAAAAATATTGGGAAAACCTACTTTCCATCAGCAAAACCGCCGAACAACGTGGATTGGCTGAACTTATGCTCTATCGCTACTATGCTCAACAGCAAAATACTGCACAATTTATTGGTTCTTCAGCCAAAATCAAGCAAGCTTATCTACAGCAACAATATTTAGTCGATGCAGCGAATGAACAAAGTTTAATGTCTGTGGTCAAAAATAACGTGGCCACGCAAGATCAAAAAAATGTTGCGCTTTATACCCTACTAAATAAGTCATTGGCTTATCAAAACTTTGATTTATTTAACCAAGCGTATCGTGAATTACCAAGCAACGCGGCTCAATTTAATACTGAACAAAACACTGCGGAGAAGTTTCGCAATCAGCCATCATTTGCAAATTTCTTATGGAAAGGTGCAAGCGTGAGCAATTCGATTAAATGTCCTGACTTGGCAACTTTGACCCAACAATTGCAAGTCAACCCAAAAGACCTGAGCCTTAATTTATGCTTAGGTGAATATGCGCGTAGTTCACAAGCCTATACCATACTAAATCTCAACTACCTGCCTGATCATTCACTGCAAAGTTTCAAGGGTACTTATTTTGCCCGTGGCGATGTATATAAAAACATTATTAAAACAGGGACAAAATCTGAATTAACGGCTTATGCGCTGTACCGTGCCATTCAATGTTATGCGCCAAGTGGCAATAATGAATGCCAAGACAAAGATGTAAATAAGTCGGTTCGAAAACAATGGTTTGATCAAATCAAACGCGACTATCCAGAAACCAGCTGGGCTAAATCTCTAAAATATTATTGGTAATTGATGATGATTTTGCAGGTGATCAAGTGGTCAAGAACATTTCGACTTTTGCTTATCTTGAGTATAGGTTTGTGCTCTGCTTGCACACCTGCCCAATCTGGAAAAACACAACAGGCTCAAACCAAATTACAGCAACGTGTTGATGCAGCACATTATTCAAGTTTTTGGATTTGGGGCAATATTTCTAGTAGCCCCTACTTACAGCAAGCCACGGAGCTCTATATTTTACAAGGTGAAATGAATTGGAATAAACCGTTAAAGCAATCCGAGTTTATCCCACAAGGTATTCAAGTCCTCCATAAACCACAGCAGAAAATTTGGATTGTAATCCGTAGCCATCATTTACAATGGTCAAATAACAATATTCAGCAAATTTTGCAGCGGCTTAAACATTGGGAAAAAAATGGCAATCAGATTCAAGGCTTACAAATCGATTTTGACGCCAACACTAAAAATATTCATCAATATGCCTTATTCCTTGAATATTTACGAAAGCAAATACCTCAAAAATATCGTTTAAGTATTACTGGTTTAATGGATTGGACCAATATACAAGATCAGCAAACGCTCAGTTTATTGCGACACAATATTGATGAGATCGCTATTCAAACTTATCGTGGTAGTGCCACGATCGAGAATTACACGAGTTATCTGAATAAAGTCTCAAAATTGAAACTACCCTATAAAATAGGCCTCGTACAACATGGCCGTTGGCACGCACCTCAACATTTAATTAATGATCCTTATTTTAAAGGTTATGTAGTATTTTTATTGCGCAGTGAAAAACCGAATTAAACCATAATAATTCAAGCATTTTAAATCCATGCCTTGTATTTCAAACCTAAACGCTCTAAAATTCACGCTTCGCAAACTTTGCGACACAACTTTGGTTGTGACTCCTTGCTTCAATTAATTAATGATTGGGGCTGCCTAAACCGTAAGGAGCTGACAATGCGTCACTACGAAATCGTACTATTGGTACATCCAGACCAAAGCGATCAAGTTGTGGGTATGGTAGAACGTTACCTAACTCACATCAAAGAAGCTGAAGGTCAAATCCACCGTCTTGAAGACTGGGGTCGTCGTCAATTGGCTTACCCAATCAACAAGATCCACAAAGCTCACTACATTCTTATGAATGTTGAGTGTGGTCAAACTACTCTTGATGAGCTAGAAGAATTGTTCCGTTACAACGATGCAATCATTCGTAGCCTTATCATCCGTCGTGAAAACGCTATCACTGAAGAGTCACTATTGGCTAAGAGTGCTGAAGAAAAACGTGCGCGTAAAGCTCAACGTGAAGAAGCACAACAAGCTCAAGACTCTGCTGAAGCATAAGGAGAACATAACATGGCACGTTTTTACCGTCGTCGCAAGTTCTGCCGCTTTACAGCTGAGAACGTTACGTACATCGACTACAAAGATATCGACACTTTAAAACAGTACATCACTGAAAACGGCAAGATTGTTCCTAGCCGTATTACAGGTACTAAAGCTCGTTACCAACGTCAATTAGCGCTTGCTATCAAACAAGCTCGCTACTTGTCTTTGATCCCTTACACTGACAATCATAAGTGAGGTTGAGCTGTGGATATTATCTTATTACAACGCATTAAAAACCTTGGTAAATTAGGCGATAAAGTTTCAGTTAAAGCTGGTTACGGCCGTAACTTCCTTATCCCTCAAGGTAAAGCAGTTGCTGCTACTGAAGCTAACACTGCTGCATTTGAAGCTCGTCGTGCTGAACTTGAGAAACAAGAAGCTGAAGTATTAGCTGCTGCTCAAGCACGTGCTGACCAATTGAACGAAGTTAACATCGTGATCACTGCTAAAGCTGGTGACGAAGGTAAACTATTCGGTTCTATCGGTACTCGTGACATCGCTGACGCGTTAACTAATGCTGGTCTTGTTGTAGACCGCGCAGAAGTTCGTTTACCAAATGGTGCGCTTCGCAACACTGGTGAATTCAACATCGCAATCCAATTGCATCATGATGTTGTTGCAGAAGTTCTAGTTACTATCGTAGCTGAGTAATTTCTTGCAAAGAAAAGAGCATGCTTACGCATGCTCTTTTTTTATCTGTAAAAAATAGTGCTCCAACTTTTTTATATTTTTAACTCTTCATTCAATTCAATGTATGACGAATTAATCGGAAATACTTGTTCGCATTTCTGTAGAAAACGCCTATCATTTCAGTTCAATGAAGAGTTGAAAAAACTGTAATTAGCACCCATTTCCATCACATTAAATGGTTTCAGCATCAGGGATTTTTATGTCACAGGCGAATGCCAGCAAGCCAAACTCTACGCCAACAGCAAAAACCACAGAACAAAGTTCGTTGAAAGAGTTTCGTACCCCACCCCATAACCTTGCGATTGAACAAGCCGTGCTTGCTGCACTGATGACCGTTGCAGAATCTTTTGAGCAAGTGGGTGATGTACTGACTGAAGCTGATTTTTATGCGACACGTCATAAATATATTTTCCGTGCCATCGACCAGCTATCAAAAGATAACTCTCCTTATGATGCGGTCTTGGTCAATGACTGGCTGATTAAACAAAACTTGCTCGATGCTGCAGGTGGCGAAGAATATCTGATGCAACTGATGTCAGATTCACCTTCAAGTTTCTATAACCTTGAAACGTATGCTGCAAAAATTAAAGAGTTTTCCACTTTACGCAGCATGATTAAAGTCAGCTCAGAAATTTTACAAAATGCCTATGACACCAAAGGTCGTACGGTCAGCGAAATTTTAGATCTGGCAGAAACCAATATTTTCTCGATTGCCGAACAACACAACAATAACGCCAAAGCACAAGGCCCTAAAGCTATTAACTCTGTCGTTGCTAGTGTTTTTGATAAGTTGAATGAACTTTCACAAACTGAAGGCAGTATCACGGGTTTAACCACTGGATTTGTTGAACTTGATAATAAAACCTCAGGTATGCAAGCAGGCGATTTGATTATTGTGGCGGCCCGTCCATCGATGGGTAAAACTACTTTTGCCATGAACTTGGTTGAAAGTGTGCTGTTTAATAACAACCTGCCCGCTCTGGTTTACTCTATGGAGATGCCCGCTGACTCGATTGCCATGCGTTTGATATCCTCGTTCGGACGTGTACACCAAGGGCATTTACGTGCAGGTAAAATGGATGCTGATGAATGGTCAAAAGTGACCAGTACAATTGTGCATCTCCAAGAAAAGAATTTGTATATTGATGACTCGTCTGCACTACCTCCAACTGAAGTACGTGCCCGTGCGCGCCGAATTGCCAAAATGCACGGCGGTAAACTTGGCTGTATCATGGTCGATTATTTGCAGCTTATGAAAGTACCCGGTATGGGTGATAACCGTGTTGGCGAGATCTCGGAAATTTCCCGAAGCTTAAAGGCACTGGCTAAAGAAATGCATTGCCCTGTTATTGCACTGTCACAGTTGAACCGATCACTGGAAAACCGTCCCAATAAACGCCCAGTGATGTCTGACTTACGTGAATCGGGTGCGATCGAGCAGGATGCCGATTTGATCATGTTTATTTACCGCGACGAGGTTTATAACAAAGAGTCTAAAGAAGCAGGTACTGCAGAAATTATTATTGGTAAACAGCGTAACGGTCCAATTGGTACTGTGCGTCTTGCCTTCGAAGGTCAATACACCAAATTTAGTAACCTCTCCCCTGAGTTTTATGCTCAGTATGATGATGAAGAGTAAAGACTCTTTATCATCCATTAATTCATCGACCCTGTAGGAGTATTTAGGGTGCGCCAAGCTACAGTTTATATTGATCAACAAGCACTTCAATATAATTTAAACCGTGTCAAACAACTTGCCCCAACCGCTAAAATTGTAAGCATGGTGAAAGCCAATGCTTATGGACATGGAGTTAAAGACTGCTTAGCAGCCTTAAAAGACAGCGATGCCTTTGGTGTTGCCTGCCTAGAAGAAGCCTTAGAAATTCGCGAACTGGGTTATGAACAGCCTATTACGTTGATTGAAGGCATTTTCTCAGATGATGAAATGCAAATTATTATCGATAAAAAAATTGAATGTGTGGTGCATCATCAGCAACAACTAGATTGGTTACGTACGCATAAAGAGGCCTATATCGCTCAAGGTCTAAAAGTTTGGGTCAAACTCAACAGCGGTATGAACCGTTTAGGCTTTAAAGTACCTGAAATTATTGATGTTATCAATGCTTTAAAGGCGGAAGGTTTTACTTGCGTACTGGCGATGCACTTTGCCAATGCAGACGCAGAAAATCATCCTTTAAATGACCAACAACGTGAACAATTCTTACACGTAAAAGAAGCTTGTGCGCCAATCATGGGTTCGTGCTGTAACTCGGCTGCGATTTTCAAATGGCCAGAACTGAATTTTGATTTTGTTCGCCCAGGCATCATGCTATATGGCGCGACACCTTTCTCAGACCGTTCTGTAGAAGCATTAGATCTTAAACCGGTGATGACCTTTACCGCTGAAGTGATTGCTTTAAATACCATTCAAGCCGGTGAATCTGTGGGTTATGGATCGACTTTCGTTGCAGAACAAGAAATGAATCTTGCGATTGTGTCGATTGGTTATGGTGACGGTTATCCACGTGCCTTCCCTAAACAAAACTATGTATCCATCCATGGACAGAAAACGCGTGTGATTGGCCGTGTTGCCATGGATATGATTGCGATTGATATCACCGGTATGCATGCACCGATAGGCACTGAAGTTGAGCTTTGGGGCAAAGATCGTCTGGTTGATGACGTTGCAGAAGCGAACGGAACCATTGGCTATGAATTATTATGCCGTATGAGCGCGCGCCCTGTACGTAAATTAGCTTAATTACGCCAAATCAAAAAGCCCAGATCAAATCTGGGCTTTTTTTTATCTCGCTTTTTTTATTCACTTTTTAAATTGATCGATTTGTTGATCAAATGGTTATTGAAAATAGTCAGCTGTTGGTTTTGCCAATTCAATCAAACCCTGACGCAATGCTTCTGACCAGCCTTTACTGATCATGGTGAAATATGGGTCCTCTTCATAAATGCGCTTACCATTTGGTATTTCTAAACTGTCTTTTTTATAAACCAAAGCATCTAAAGGCATACCCACTGACACATTTGAGCGTATCGTTGAATCAAAAGAAATTAAGCTACAACGCATTGCTTCATCGAGCGGCATATCGTAACGCAAAGTTCGGTCGAGTATCGGCTTGCCATATTTGCTTTCGCCAATTTGAAAATATGGGGTATCTGGTGTCGCACAAATAAAGTTGCCTTGTGGATAGATGTTATATAACTGCATATCCGCACTGCCAATTTGACCGCCTACCAATAAACTACAGTAATAATTACTTTGTTCTAAAATATCTGAGGTGACATCTGAGATGACTTTTTTTAAGGTATGCCCGACCAATTCAGCCACTTCGAACATCGTATTTACACTATATAAATTCGGCTCTTGTTTGACCTCTAGCTGATTTTGTAAATGCCCAATGACCGCTTGTGTTGTGGCTAAATTTCCAGAGGTTTGGATGGTAATAAATCGCTCACCCACAATACCAAAGGAATAAAGTTTGCGAAAAACTGAAATATGGTCAACACCTGCATTTGTCCGTGTATCACTGATAAATACCATGCCATCTTTTAACCGTAATGCACAACAATAGGTCATTTTTATCCCTCAAATGATTAACAACTCAGCACTTGTACAATTGAGCTCATAGACTCAATACCACCTTTATCACGAACGCCTCGAACTGGAGCTACATCCCAGTAGTCCCGCCCAATCGCAACATAAATATGTGATTGTGGTGTAAATAGCTGATTACTGACATCAAAACAATACCATTTATTTTCGATATAGACTTCTACCCAAGCGTGACTGGCAAGGTGGCTACTATTCGGCACAAATAAATACCCAGAAATATAACGTGCAGGAATACCCAAATAGCGACACATTGCGATCATGACATGGCTATGATCCTGACATACCCCTTGCTTATGATGAAAAGCATCAATCGCTGAAGTATGTACCGATGTTTGATTCGATACATAGGGAATATGCGCCAATATCGCTTCAGCCAAACGAATCAGATTGGCACGATTGATACGAGGGACATAGCAATCGGCAAAACTTTTCATGTGAATATCGTACTGCGTACTCGGCGTTGGCTGTAAAAACAATTTCGGGTTTAAATCATCCGCATTTGAATCATTTGAACTCAAATTCATCTCTACGATGCCCTGCGCCATAATGGTCATTTGCAGATAAGGTTCGCGCTGCGTTGTGGTCAACCACACATTACCAAAAGTATCCAATTGCATATCACGCTGCCCCGGCACACTCACATCCCAATTTTGCACTTGTTGATGCGCATTGGTGGACGGGGTCATTTTGATATATTGAATGCTTCTGTTTACCACATCAGTGTAAACATAATGGGTCTGATGGTTGATCATGAGCCTCATACAGCCACCTCAAACATATTTTGGATATGATCACTGAAATGGTAGAAGTTTTGGCTATTCGGCTGCTGTTTAAGTGCCAACCATGCCTCTTGCACGCTTTCCCATCCAAACTGAACCAAAGCCATGACAATATGTTCAATCTTCGCTAGGGTGTGTTGAATGTCCTGCTGCATGCGTAACTGGCGATCAAGCTGCTCTATGGCTTGTCCTAAACTAAAAAATAAAAATACATCTTCAGATTCGGACTCTAAAACATCTTGGCAATCTGTTACCACGTCACAGATATAACCAGGGTTATCACTCGCATTACGAATTAAACGGCTGAGTTCTGCATAACTTTTTGCTGAAAGTACACCCCTTAAGTCCTGAATATTACTTTGCGCATATTGAAATTGGCTGGAAAATGACGCCGGCTGCTCCGCATTTAAAACTAACTCATTCATTGAGTCGGCATCAAATGCTGACAAACAAAAAGCATGTGCATAGTTCAATGCCGTATCAACATCTTGAAAAGGGAAAATACTGCATAAATATTGAGTACGTGCTAAATAACGCCCCAACCAAAAAATATGTTCTGCATTACTGTTTAATAAAATCATGTTTTGCTCCTTCACTGGAGTGCTATGAGCGTAAATCGTCTACTACCCACGTATCTTTAATGCCGCCGCCTTGAGAAGAATTCACTACCAATGAACCTGCTTGCATCGCGACACGAGTTAAGCCACCCGGTACAATTTCAGTTCGATATGGTGAACTCAGTACAAATGGGCGTAAATCGATATGGCGTTCCGAAACACCCGCCTCACTTAGGGTTGGGCTGACAGATAAATTTAAAGTCGGCTGTGCAATATATAAATGTGGTGCTGCGGCCACTTTATCTTTAAAGCTATTTAATTCTTGTAAAGAGGCTTGCGGACCGATCAGCATGCCGTAACCACCTGAACCCTGCGCTTCTTTGACCACCAATTTTTCGATATTCGAGAGCACATAATCCAATTCGTTCTGCTCACGACATTGATAGGTAGGCACATTTTTCAGGATCGCTTGTTCGCCTAAATAGAAATGAATCATTTTATCCACATATGGATAAATCGATTTATCATCTGCTACGCCTGTTCCCGGTGCATTTGCAATGACCACATTATGTTGCATATACGCTGACATGAGCCCTGCTACGCCCAAAGTACTGTCAGGTTTGAAACATAATGGATCGAGAAAAGCATCATCCACACGACGATAAATTACATCAACCTGTTGTCGGCCTTTAATGGTTTTCACATAAACCTTATCGTTTTCTACATAAAGGTCACGCGATGTCACTAAGGGTACATCCATCTCCCTTGCCAAAAAGGCATGTTCATAATACGCACTGTTAAAACGCCCTGGGGTTAAAACCACGATAAACGGGTTATCGACGTAGGCATTTTCTGCAAGAATTTCACGTAAAAGCTGCGGATACTGCTCAATCCCCATGATGTTGCTTTGCTGGCAAAGTTCAGGCATCAGTTTTTGACTGATCTTACGGCTTTCTAGCATATACGACACACCAGACGGTGTTCTAAGATTATCCTCAAGGACGTAAAATTCGCCTGATTGATCTCGGATGATATCAATGCCACTGATTTGGCTATAAATTTTACCTTTTAGCCCATGCATATACATTTGTGGCAAATAGGCTTCATGGGTTAAGACTTGCAGTTCAGGAATAATTCCTGCTTTTAAAATATCTTGTTGATGATAGACATCATGTAAAAACAGATTGAGTGCTTTCACGCGCTGTGCGCAGCCTAGAGATAAATTATTCCATTCCTTTCGTGCAATCACACGCGGAATAAGATCATAAGGTATGGTGCGTTCAATGCCCTCATCTTCGCCATACACTGTAAAAGTAATGCCTTCATAGAGAAAATGTTGTTTTGCAACCTGATTTAGTTGCTTCAATTCATCAAGCGTATGCTGTGATAACCACTGCTCTATCCGTTGGCATGATTCTTTAGCTACCGTTTTGCTGTCGCGCATTTCATTAAAAAAATCCGAATTGAATTGATTAAACAGCGCATATCCTCGAGCAAGTGGTAAAGTTTTTAATGTAGAGACAGAAGTATTAACCAACTTTGCCTCATAACCCTCAATTCCATTTGAAGTTGTATTACGATTTTCTTTCAGCATAGCAACTCCATGTTTTTGTCATGTTTTGTAAATAAGATAAAGCAATATATATGCCATCAATACATATGCTGCTTCTCTTTGATTATTTATGCATCATTTTTGCAAAGTGGTACAGCATGTAACTGCTCAAGTTGTGTCAAATTGCGTTATTAAAATCATCTTAGTTTTTTTAGATGAAGACTTGCTTAACGCAGGAAGATTTCTTATTGTGTCCCACAGCATCATTTTATTCATTTAAGTCCAAGTTCAAGCACTAGATTATGTCTTCACAAGAAAAAGAAACGTCGAACAGCCTCTATCGTCAGTGGCAAATTCTTTCACGACTGTCCACAGGTAAGTGGATGGGTACGCGTGAATTACAAGAAATACTGAACCGTGAAGGCATTGATATCAGCCTACGCACCATTCAGCGTGACTTAAATCAAATTTCTCTACGTTTCCCAATTGAGAGCAGTAAAACAACGCCGCAAGGCTGGCGTTGGCGTTCTGATGCACCGATTCAAAGCCTGCCTCATATGACCAGCTCACAAGCGGTCACCTTTATGATGGTTGAGGAGCATCTAAAGCATTTGCTTCCGCCAAGCTTAATTGAAGAAATGAATCCTTGGTTTGACCTCGCACGTCGAAGTCTGTCGTCGCAAAATAATGTCCGTCAGTGGATTAACCGCGTGCGGATCGTGCCAGCTACTCAGCCATTGATTCCTCCTGTGGTTGAAAAAGTCGCACAGCAATCGATTTATGAAGGCTTACTACAAGACAAACAACTAGAATGTCTATATCAAGGTCGTGGACAACAAAGCGAAGAAAAGACCTATATTTTAAATCCACTGGCGTTGGTCCAAAAAGGTGCAATTATTTATTTGGTGTGCACACGTCATGACAAAACAGACATCCAAACCTTTGCTTTACATCGTTTTAAATCAGCTACAGTCTTAAATTCACGTGCATTACACCCTGTCGATTTTGATATTGATGCCTATATTGACTCTGGAGCGCTTGGCTTCCGTGTGGACTTCAATAAGCCGACTGAAATGATTCAACTCAAATTAACCATGTCTGAAGCAGAGGCGGTTTATTTTGAAGAAAGTCAGCTAAGTAAAGATCAAGTGATTCAAAAAACCGAAGATGGCTGGGTTGAAGTTAGTGCAACAGTACCATTTACCTCTCAGTTAACATGGTGGCTACGTAGCTTTGGGAAAAAGATTCAGAAAATTGAACCTGAAGAAGTCGCTATAGTTGTACAACAACGCAATGATTAAACCGATCTAAGGTTTTCTGCTACCTTAAATACTAACTAATGTTACGCACATAAAAGTAATTTCGCATTTTAAAAATGATTTTTAAGTCTATTCGACGGAGTCTTACATCTAGGGTTTAAATAAAGGAATTAGCCTTCGGCTGGAGGTACTTTTGTTTCGGCAAAAGTACCCAAAACCATTGTCATCCGCAAAACTCGTTCACTAACGTCTACTTATTCAAAGTATCGCAAAAACATTTTTAAATAAATGTAGTCCTGTCTCAAACACTTGCGGATGACCTTACCGCGTATCATTCTTTTATTTGAGGTGACAACTTCTAACGCATAATGAATATCTAGTACATTATTTATGCTTAGATTTTCCCTTAAAATATCAACACATAAAAAAGTCCCAACGCTGGGACTGGATAATTTCTTAGAATATTTTTGTAATTTTAGTCGTTTAGGTCAAAGGAACTACAGCATAAGTATCTGCTGAATACCTTATGCCATAGCGCTAATTTCTCATGGCTATAATCAATTACTGACATAGGCAGGCTAGGTCGGCATTATTATAACGAATAGATTTCATAGTCATATTCAGCACCTCGTGTTTAGAAAGTAAAATCACTTTAACCTCCATTTTGCGCACTGTGAAATAACAAGAACCGCGCTACTTTTCACAAATTTTCTTAAAGAACATTCCTGCTTTTCTTATCTCATTTGGCTTTAAATGAAAAATTCATCCAACTTCAGTGCTGTTTTTTATAAATGCTACACTGAATCAACAAATTAGAGCTTGAGCATTGTGCATAAACTCGGCAAATTATGAGCAAATGAGCAGAATAAGATTTTTCAAAATATGGCCAGTCCAGCGCAAACTATTCGCCACAAGCTACTGAATACTTTTTTTTCTCGGCATTCCATTTGGTTTGCTTGTATTTTTATCTTCCTACTCATTTCGAGTTTTCATTTAGGTTATTCCCCTCGTTATATTCAATATTTTATTCCACAAACCTTATTGAATAGTATCTGGGTCATTACTGGGCTTTTGAGTTTATTGGGTTTGTATGACGTCATACAAAACAAACATTCGATCTTAAAAAATTACCCCATCATGGGGCACTTTCGTTTTCTATTTGAAGAATTTCGACCTGAAATTCGCCAATATTTTATTGAATCTGATCAAGATGCACTGCCCTTTTCTCGTATGCAACGTAGCTTGGTCTATCAACGTGCAAAAAACCAAAATGCAGATAAACCATTTGGTTCAATTGTTGATGTTTACCAAAATGATTACCGCTTTATCAATCACTCCTTATCACCTTGCATTCCTGCCATTCCTGAAACATTTCGTATTAACATCGGCAATGAGCAATGTAAGCAACCGTATAGCGCATCGATATTAAACATCTCTGCGATGAGCTTTGGTAGCTTAAGTGCTAATGCCATTCGTGCCTTGAACTTAGGCGCAAAAATGGGTAATTTCTACCATGACACTGGTGAAGGCAGTATTAGTCCGTATCATTTGGAAAATGGTGGCGATATTGTTTGGGAACTCGGTAGTGGTTATTTCGGTTGCCGTACGATTGATGGTCAATTCGACCCTGTACGTTTTGCTGAACAAGCCAAGCACCCTCAAGTCAAAATGATTGAGATCAAATTATCTCAAGGTGCAAAACCAGGCCATGGCGGTATTTTACCTAAAGACAAAATTTCCGAAGAGATTGCTCAAATCCGTGGTGTCAGCCGTGAACATGACTGTATCTCTCCATCTAGCCATCCTGCCTTTAGCACCCCTATTGAAATGATGCAATTTATTCAGCAATTGCGCGAGCTTTCCGAAGGTAAACCTGTAGGCTTTAAACTGTGTATCGGGCAACCATGGCAGTTTATGAGTATCGTAAAAGCTATGTTACATACGGGGATTACACCTGATTTTATCGTGGTAGATGGTTCTGAAGGTGGGACTGGCGCAGCACCGATAGAACTGATTGATAATATGGGGACACCCCTGCGTGAAGGCCTACTCTTTGTCAATAACACCCTAATTGGTGCAGGCTTACGTTCAAAAATTAAAGTCGGTGCCAGTGGAAAAATTATTAGTGCCTTTGATATTGCCAGTACCATGGCAATTGGTGCAGATTGGGTGAACTCAGCTCGTGGCTTTATGTTTGCAGTCGGCTGTATTCAAGCTCAAAGCTGTCATACCAACCAATGTCCTGTTGGCGTTGCAACGCAGGACAAAGACCGTCAAAAAGCTATCCATGTTCCGACCAAAGCAGAACGTGTTTTTAATTTCCACAAAAATACCTTGCATGGCTTATCTGAACTTATTGCCTCAGCAGGTTTACAACATCCATCGGATATCCGTGCACACCATCTAGCGCAGCGCATTAATAACCGTGAAATTAAAAACTATGCACAGCTACATTTTTGGTTAAAAGATGGTGAGCTGCTCAGTTGTGAAAATAAAGATGAAGAAAACTTCTATTTCCGTATGTGGAATATGGCACATCTAGAAAAGTTCTAATCCCTACCGCATAAAAAAGAGGCGACCACGCCTCTTTTTTTCGTCTAGATCCATCACACTGATTAAGGTAGGCTGTGCTCAATCGTCAATTAGTAACTGATGTTACGCGCGTAAAAGTAATTACGCATTTTTAAAATGATTTTTAACCCTATTCGACGGAGTCTTACATCTAGGGTTTAAATAAAGGGATTAGCCTTCGGCTGGAGGTACTCTTACGAAACGTTGTTTCTCATTCGGCAAAATGAGAAGCGAAGCTTCGCAAGGAAACCATCTTGCGGAGCAATGCTCCTCACCGCAAAACTCGTTCACTAGCGTCAAATTATTCAAAGTATTGCAAAAACATTTTTGATTAGGAGTAGTCCTGTCTCAAACACTTGCGGATGAACTTCCCGCGTATCGTACTTTTATTTGAATCAAATTACGCTCCTGATGTTAGTGCGTAACATCAGTTAGTAATAAGACTTACTATTCGATTGAGCATGCAAGAATGCCGGGATCAAACCTGTTAATGCAGCACGAATATCGGCACGTTCATTAATCAGCTGATGTGAACCTTCTTCAAGCATGAGAAGCGTCTGTAAACGGAATTTACGACGTATAAACTCAATGTTATAACGCCAATCCACCGTTTGATCCTGTGCGCCTTGAGCTAACCACACTGGAATACGACACGCAGGTCGTTCTTCCATTTCCTGCATCCATTTTGACATGGCCAAAATCCAATCCATCCCCATCATTCGAGGTTGTAGAGGATCCTTTAAACGTACAAAACGTAAAAACTCAGGGTTGTGATTATTCCGTCTAAAATGACGTGGCACTTCACGTTTAATACGACGAATAATGCCTAATCCAACCGAGTTATGCCACCATGCCGTTTTTGCAGGACGAATCAGCGGAGATAATAATAAAACCCGTTCGACATAAGGGTTTTTGCGATGTTCAGCAAAATCTAACAGATGATGCAGCCAAATCGCACCACCCGTACTCTGCCCAATCCCTAACCACGGTGTCGGTAATTGAGCTGCATGTTTCACATAACGATATACCGCTTCCAAAACTTGTTGGTAATGGTCAAAGTTTTGAATACTGGCTGGCGAGCCATTGCTTAGACCATGCCCCGGTAAATCATAGGTCAAAACACTAAAACCTTGATCTAAGAGCTCACGAATAATCGGCTGATATATTCCACTATGCTCTAAATAACCATGTAATAAAAATACAGTGCCTTTAATGACATCTGTTTCAGCCTTTAGTTTCGGTTGAAACACTTGTACATGTAGTTTGAACAAAGGCATTTCTACATAGCCTTGCCAATGTTCACAGTTCAAGGCATCTAAGCCGTAGAGTCGTCGATAAGATTGTATTTCGACACTAGGCTCAAACGGCCGATTTAAATTTAGCGGTTCTAATAATTGTGGGGTTAATTCTCGACTTGGAACAGGAAGATCTAATTGTTTAAGGATCGAAGGATTAAGAAATGGGATATCTGACATTATGGGACCTCCCGACAGTCACTTGAGCCAAACCAAACGTCACGTAAGGTAGCTAATAATTCATAATTGGCACGACGACTATGATCATAATTTTTTTCACTTGGTCGCCATGTGGTTAATGTCGTTGGCATAGGTGCAACAACAGGAATGGTTTCAATACCATTTAATGCAAATAAACGCCGTGTTCGAGGCATATGATATTGGTCGGTGATTAAAATAACCGTCGGTGCGCCGCCTTTTTTCTGTAACAATAACGAACTAAAGCGTGAATTTTCGCAAGTATTCATACTCCGGTTTTCAAGCAATTTCGCATCGACATCATATTGCTTTAACCAAGCTTGCATATACGGTGCTTCCACACCACTCAGTACAATCGGTAACTTATGTGCGCGTTCGACATCGAGTGTTTTTTCCAGTCGAAGTCGTGTGTAGTCATTCACCACGATATCTTTATCATTTTTATCTAAAGTTAAGCCACCACCTAACACCACGATCGCATACGGATCTGCGGTTGGTTTCTTCTGGGTTTTATCTTTCATTTTGGCTAGATCAAGATAGGTTTCATCATCGATCGGTTCCGCTTCTGAAGCAGCTTGCTCAATTTCATGAGTTTTTAAGAACTCTGTATATTGCGTCATGAGTCCTTTATTTTCCGCACTATTGAGTTCGAGCAGCTCTTTCATTTTTTGAGCAGGATTTTCCGCCATTGCTTCAGAGGATGCCGCCTCGGATGCAGAAGGATTCAGCAGAGGTACTTTCGGCATGTCCTTTTGACTATCATTCTTTTCTTTTTCATGTTCTTCTTCAATGAGCTGCTGTAACGCCTTATAACGTGCTTGTATAAGGGTTAAATCTTGAGGCTCATCAGACTGTATGGCTTGCTCCATGAGTTTTAAATACGCTTGGCGCGCGATCCATAAGTCAGAACCCGGCTCATAGTTATCATCATCACTCAAAGCACCGAGTTTTTGACTTTGCGCTGCGAGCTGATTGACTTCTACAGGAACGAAATAATTTAAACTTTTAACAATTAATTTAGAATAAAACGGCGTATAGATAAAAATCATCAGACAGCCCAAAAGTACAAATAGCACTGCGGCAATTTGTACTAAGCGAACCATCCAATGTGTTTTATGCATAAATCTAAAACCTATGTTTTTATTAATCTGCGTGAGATCGAATCAAGCCATTTGTATCAAATAATACAGGCTCTGGATGTAGTTCAATATTAAATTTTTCAAAAACATCATGTTGTACAGCTTTGTAAGTTGTACGCACATCTTGCAGCGTGGCGTCTTGGTAATTGACCAATACCAAAGCTTGCTTATGGAACATACCCACTGAACCCACAGATTTCCCTTTCCAACCCGCTTGATCAATCAACCAGCCCGCTGCCAGTTTTACCGCATTATTCGGCTGCGGGTAATGGGGTAAATTTGGAAATTGCAGCGCAATTTGGTCAAAGACTTGCTGGCTAATCACGGGATTTTTAAAGAAACTTCCGACATTTGGAAATTCTTTGGGATCTGGCAGTTTGGTTTGACGGATATGAATGACTTGTTGTTGTAGGTTTTCTGCACTTAAGTCTTCGCCTACCGCCTGCTTTAAATCACCATAATTTAATTTTAAATCGGCATGTTTTAAAAGTTTAAACGTGACATGCGTAATAATAAAACGCTCTGGCTCATCTTTAAAAATACTATGGCGATATGAAAAATGACAATCGGCAGCGCTAATACTACTTTGCTGTTCTGTTACTCGGTCATAGACCTGCACAGATTCAATAAATTCACCCGCTTCAACACCATAAGCTCCAATATTTTGCACAGGTGAAGCACCGACTAAACCAGGTATCAATGCTAAATTTTGTAAGCCATAAAACTGGTGTGCCGTCGTCCATAGCACAAAGTCATGCCACACTTGCCCTGCACCCACTTTTAAAGTTTGGGTTGCGGCATCGTCTTGTACATATTCAATCCCTTGAATATCCATGTGCATCACTAAAGCATGAATTTGCTCAGGCAACAGCATATTACTACCCCCTGAAAGCACCAATACATTTAATTGCTCAGCTTTGGCAAAGTCGAGCGCTGCTTGGATATCTTCTACCGATTGAACACGTACATAATGAGATGCTACAGCATCGAGACTTAATGTATTAAATGGCTTAAGCTGAACCTGTGTTTGAATTTGCATTCTTAAACCTTAATTTTTTTGCTGTGCTTGTAACTGAGTTTTTAAATAATTGACCCAAGCCTGACTGCTAGATTCGCATTGATCTAATACATGTTCAAACCCTGCATCACCACCATAGTACGGATCTGGTACTTCTTGTTGCGGATATTGGTGATCATGTTGACTCATCAAAGACACTTGGGCACGTAGCTGACCCAATTGTTGCTGCGCTTTTTGCATGAGGTTTTGAATATTGTCTAAATTTTCGTAGTCCATGGCCAAGATCAAATCAAATTTAATAAAATCATGAACCGTTAACTGACGTGCGCGTAATGCAGATAAGTTATAGCCACGTAATTTTGCATGCTGTTGACTACGAAGATCAGGCGCTTTACCCGGATGATAATTGCTCGTACCCGCAGAATCGACGTGAATATTGAGTTGCGCTTCATCACAAAAATGTCTGAGAACCACTTCAGCCGTAGGTGAACGGCAAATATTTCCTAAACAAACACACAACACCTTATATGGCGTGCTGGATGACATAACAACCTCAAGACTACTTTTATTTCAAGCGTCTTATGTTAAGTTATTTACAGGATGAATCCTATATCAACACTCAAGAATAATGTTTATTTGGATATAAAAAATTAGGGATAAGCCAATGAGTCAATTTCAGTTTCAAACCGTCAGCAATATTATTTCAGGCTTAGGCTCTATTTCCCAACTGAGAGAGGTCCTAGGCGACTTTCAAGCCAAACGTGTCATGTTTGTGACCGACCCCGGTATGTTGCAACAACAATTACATTTACCCATTTTGGATATTTTAGAAAGTATCCATCAAGACTATGTAATTTATTCCAGTATTCAAGCTGACCCTGCAGAACATATAGTTTTGGATGCAGTTCAATTTGCCAAGAATGAAAAAGTAGATTTGATTATTGGTTTTGGCGGTGGCAGTTCAATGGATGTGGCTAAAATTATCGCGATCTTGGCTCATCCTAAGCAAACACAACAGATCAGTGATTTATATGGTGTTGCTAATGCAAAACGACCACGCTTACCGCTCATTTTGATCCCGACAACGGCAGGGACCGGCTCTGAAGTCACACCAATCTCTATCGTCACTACAGGTGAAACCACCAAAACTGGTATCGTCTCCCCTGTACTGTATGCCGATGTCTGCATCCTCGATGCGAACTTTACATTAAATCTTCCCGCACATATTACCGCAGCGACAGGTATCGATGCCATGGTGCATGCCATTGAAGCCTATACATCAAAAATCAAAAAAAATCCGTATGCGGATATGCTCGCCAAACAAGCTTTGCGTTTATTAAATAAAAACTTAGCACTGGTTTTACAAGATGGACATAACCTCGAAGCGCGTCAGCACATGCTAGTCGGTTCAATGCTTGCAGGTCAGGCCTTTGCTAATGCTCCAGTTGCAGCGGTGCATGCACTCGCCTATCCACTCGGTGGACACTTTCATCTCTCGCATGGTCATACCAATGCACTGGTTCTCGCTGAAGTGTTAAAGTTTAATGCACCTCAGGCCAAGCAGCATTATGCAGAACTTATGAGTTGGCTAGACCCATACAGTACGGGCTGTACCGATGGTTTATGTGATTTATTTATTGATCATATGCAAAATCATTTAGATCAGAGCGGTTTGGTGCTAAAACTCAGCCAACTGAATGTGCCTGAAAATATGCTCGATCGTTTAGCAGAAGACGCATTATTACAAACACGACTATTACAAAATAATCCGCGAGAACTGCAGTTTGAAGATGCACGCCAGATTTACCAATCAATTTATGCCTAAAGTTCACTCATTTTTGAAATAAAGAAAATACCAACGATGAAACCTGAAACTAAACGCCGCCAAAACTATCGATTTTTATTTCCAATCCAAACGCGTTGGGCAGACAACGATATGTATGGCCACGTCAATAATGTCACCTATTACAGCTATTTTGATACCGCTGCAAATGCACTCTTGATTCAACATGCCGGTTTTGATTTGCAAAATACCCCGATCATCGGTTTAGTGGTCGATTCAGCCTGCAGTTTTTTACAAGAACTGTCCTATCCAGAAATCATTGAAGTTGGGGTTGCGATTGAAAAAATTGGTAATTCTTCACTGCGCTATGACTTGGCTATTTTTAAACAAGGACAAAATGAGGCTGCAGCCCAAGGACATTTCGTGCATGTGTTTGTTGACCGCCAAACACGAAAAAGCACCTCGATACCCGATGAAATGCGAGATGCTTTAACTCAGTTTTTACTTTAATTTTTATATCCAGCTTAAAACTTATTTGAGCTGGATATTTTGCAACTCACCATCAAAGCTTTTGAGTAAGTCTTTCACAACAGGCTCTGCATGTAATAACTCATTTGCACGTGCAAAGGCCTTTTCCTTGCGGACATGTTGTAAAGCATACGGTGTGGTTTCTTCGACATCTTCAAAGCTGATATGGAAACGACATTTTGACCATTGCGTATGAATCGCTTGTTCCAATACATGCTGTAATTGAGTCACTAAAGCTTCGTACCGCTTTGGAATATGGAAAGTCGATTCACCGTCAATCGTACCTCGCATAATGCCATGCTGCGCCAACTCTTGTACCGCAGGTGAAAGTTGACTATTTCGGAACCAATACTCCCACTTTTCGACCGTCCACTCACCTTCAAGGGTTTGAGGCTGTAAAGTCAAAATATCTTGTGGCATCAAGGTAGAGGATGAACCCGTTTGAACAGCATCCGAAGAAACGGAACTTTGCGTAACTTGTGGTGATGCTAGATCAAAACCATTGTCGCCTTGAGCACCCGAAACTGATTCATTCACCACATGCTTTGGTTCAACTGCATTTGTCAAATTTGGCTGAGTCGTTTCAGTCTCTGTACTTGTTGACTCTAAAGCTGTTGGTTCTAAAGGTGCAATATCTTCAAAATTTATAGCGCTCACATCAACTTCTTCAGTTTCAGTACTCGGCGTCGGATCTAAATCAAATAATGTATCTTCTGCCACGGCATCCATAACAAGCGTGTCATTTTGCTGTGTCGATACAGACTCAACCGGTGCAACCTCTTGCGTATCTAGAGTGCCATTTGCTGTAGATGCTGTAGAAGTTTGGCTAATCACATCCTCTTCAGGATCATCTAAAAAATCATCAGATGAAGGTTCGTCGGCTGCAGGTGCAGAAACATAGCCATCATCGTCATCATAATGTGAATCATCAAAATCATCGAAAGCTGGCGATGTGTCTACAGCGGGTACAGCTTCAGGCTGCTCAACAGTGGCAACCTGTGCAGCAGACTCAACAACGGTATTGGGTTGCTGCAAAGACTGTGTTTGAGTCGGCTGAACTGTTTCGGCCTGATTTTGAGCAAGCTGTGGCTGTGCGGCTGACTCTTGCTGTACGGCAGAGACCAACATTTCGTTTGGCTGTAATGGTCGGAATGCTAATAGACGCAGCACACACATCTCAAAACCTTGCTCTTGCGTGACTGCCAACTGCAAGTCTGCCCGACCTTTGCATGCGACTTGATAATACAGCTGCAAATCTTGAGCTGAAATCAACTGCGACAATTGCATAATTTTTTGATTGATCTCAGCGCTATATTTCAACGCTAAGTCTGGCAAGTATTGTAATAATGCCAGTTCATGTAACGTTGAAATCAACTGATCTAATACCAGAGAAACATCCAGCGCTTGTTGACGGAATTGCATGAGTAAAGCACTCACGCGTTCACGCTGATTTTGATGAATGGCTAAAATCAAATCATAAATAATGGTACGGTCAATTAGGCCCAACATGTCTTTAACATCTTGGTGCTGAATTGAACCCTGACCATAGGCAATGGCTTGGTCAGTCAGTGACAATGCATCACGCAGTGAACCTTGAGCCGATTCAGCGATTTGCCAAATCGCATCTTGCTCTGCTTGAATTTGTTCTTTTTGTAAGATATCGGTCAGATGCGTGGTGATTTCATCCACGGCTAAAGGACGCAAAGTAAATTGCAAGCAACGTGAAATGACAGTAATCGGTAATTTTTGTGGATCTGTGGTTGCAAATAAGAACTTCACATGCTCTGGCGGTTCTTCGAGAGTCTTTAATAACGCATTAAATGAATGCGTAGAGAGCATATGTACTTCATCGATTAGATAAACCTTGAAGCGACCTTGCGTTGGTGCATAAGGAACGTTGTCGAGAAGCTCTCGGGTATCTTCAACTTTAGTCCGTGATGCCGCATCAATTTCAATTAAATCAATAAAACGACCTTCATTTACTGCTTTACACGTTGGGCAGACTTCACACGGCGTTGAGGTTACACCCGTTTCACAGTTCAGACATTTTGCCAAAATACGGGCAATGGTGGTTTTACCCACGCCACGAGTACCTGTAAATAAATACGCATGATGTAACCGACCACGTTCTAAGGCACTGGTAAGTGCGCGTGACACATGGTTTTGCCCCACGAGTTCAATGAAATTTCGTGGACGGTATTTTCGTGCAAGTACTTGATACATGTATGCTCCTTTTTACAGGTGTAAGCATACTGTTTTTTTGTCTAATAGTGAAATAAATGGCAAAGTTTGGACAATAAAAATTCGATCTTGGACTCTCCCAATGATCAGGTAAATTTAATAAAAATTACGAATACTTAAACTGCTTTATTTAAAAGGAAATCACTTTGCATTTGATAGCGTTTCGCCGTCTGGTCTTCCCGAATTTCAAGTAATTGCTGATCCAAATCTACATACAAAAGATTGCGCGTTTGCACATTCATGAGTTCTAGCTGCTGCTTTGATTCATCTTTAAAACGAATTACACCTTTTAGCACTTCTACTTCGTTATGACCACTTAGACTTTCACGAGTAAGTGTATAGGTTTGGTCTTCATGTAGCTCAAGAGCCACAGCCATACCGGGACAATCTTCACAACGAGAAAGACAGCCCATACACGGCGTTGTACCTTTAAAATCACCCACCCATGCAGCTTGCTGTTTTTCGGCAGTAATCGCTTCTATCTCTTTTGCTTTCGTTTGAGTTGAATCCTGACAACCCAACATTGCCGACGTTGCGACTAAGGGAATCAAAACAACTTTTTTCATAGGGATATCACAGCAGTCTAAAACAGCGAGGGAAAATAGCATATTTTTCACATTTCCCCAATTTCTGTTCTATCCCGAAGTATCTTAAAGCCAGCCCTTGCGTCCTTTAAGTGCTTTGTCTGCACAGCGTAGCGTTTCTTGAGTTAAGCCCCATAAGCGATAATCGCCAGTGATTGAACCCGTCGCAAAGTTATGTGTATAAGCAAAACTTAAATCACGCTGCGGATCACACCAGGCCCCAGAACCATTAAAACCTATATGTCCAAAACCTTCACTAGATTTACCTAAAGTTAAAATTCGATGATATCCCAAACGCCAATTCATTGGTAAAGGCATAATACGATCACGTTTTTTATATTGAATTTTACTTAAAGATTCAAAAACTTGTGGTGTGATTAAGGTCTGTCCTTGCCACTGGCCATGATTGGCTAGCATTGCATAGATTTTCGCTAAACTATTGGCACTAAATACGCCTGTTGCCGCAGGAATAATGGCTTGTAAACCCTCATCACTAAAAAATGAAAACTTGCGCATTCCTTTTGGAATCATACCATCTTGAAAGTCTTGCAAATTTTGTCCCGAAAGTTGTAGGAGCTGATCAAAGATTGATGGTTTTCGTGTATCCGTCTTTTTTTTCGTTGTCTGTACTTGAGTATTTTCTTGAACAGAAGCATCTATAGTGCGTTCTTCTTTTTTCTTTTTCGGAATCAAGCGTGCAACCTTACCAAGTTGATGCTCTGGTACGCCAAAAAAAGCATGATCCAATGCTAAAGGCTCAACCAAATAGTGTTGCATCAGTTCAGTAAGCGGTCGACCTGTGGCCTTTTCAAGTAAACCACCTACTTGCCAGCCGAAGGTTAACGGTTGATATGCCGCATCAGTTGTCGGCCCAAAACGTGGTTTAGCTTGTTCAATGACGTTGAGCATATGCGGCCAATCTGCCATTTCGGATGCTGTTTCAATGATATTACGGATATCGTATAAACCACTTTGATGACTCAGTATGTGCCTTAATGTGATATCCGACTTACCATTTTGAGCAAACTCCGGCCAATATGTTGCAACGGGAGTATCGTAATCAAGAAAGCCTTCGCTCACTAAAATATGTGCTAGCGTTGCAAGTACGCCTTTACCCGTGGAATAACAGACCGAGGGGGTATTGGACTTCCAAGCTTCTTCGGCTGATTTTTTACCGGTCCAAATATCCACAACTTTTTGACCTTTAAAATACACCACTAAGGCAGCTCCGCCTAAGTGGGTTCGAGCATCCTGCATCCGGCTAAATTGCACCGCCAAATCTTGAAACGCCTCGTCGACTGTACCTTGATAATTATTCTTCTGTGCAAATAGATATTCTTTGAGCGCCTGCATCATCATTCCTTTGAATATGAATCGCTTGAGATTAAAACAAAAAAGCCTAAACCGATATCGATTTAGGCTTAAGTCTTAAAGTGCCTTCACACTTCCCGCGACATGCGGTTTTTTGTTCTTACTATTTCGAATGGCAAACTCTGTATCTTTACCTGTTTGCGCAGTTAGGAACTCGACTTGAGAAGGCAAATACATCGGTAATTTAAACCATACATCTGCTTCATAGGCATCTGGCAAAGTTAAGCTCGACAAGGCTTTGGCTTTACTCCACATACCATGTGCAATGGCTTGTTTAAAACCAAACGCTTTTGCTGTTACAGCATGAATATGAATCAAGTTAAAGTCACCAGAAGTCAACGCATAACGGCGACCGGTATTTTCAGAAACATTCCATTCAGCTTGAACTTGCAACTCTGCTGGCTTTGTTTCGGTAGATTTTGCCGCAGCTTTGTTCTCTGTTTTTTGACGTGCTAAATACGTGGTTAATGATTCTACAACCACTTCATCGCCCACTTTTGCAGTGGTAATAAAGTCAAATTGCACGCCTTTATCATGTGGCTGTAATTCACCAAATTTGCATGACAATGACAGTGTTTCATTCACACCGACTTTGCGATATTGCTTCACTTGGTTACGAATATGTACCAAACCTAAGATCGCAAAAGGAAAAGCTTCCGTGGTCATCATATGCATTTGCAAACTTTGAGAAAGCACAGCCAAATAAATCGCTGGGATATAACCATTGTTTTTAAAGCCACACACTTCGTTATAGGCTTTTAAATGCTTTTGATCGACCTTAAATGAATCCACCACATATTCAACTTGCGGCAGCACTTTTTCAGCTTTAGGCTTTTTAAAAATCAAGCCTTGAATCACTTTTGGATAGGCTAAATAAGGTTTTGGAAGTTGACTAAAATGGCGAGTATTCATACTAAACCTTTGGAAGTTTTTATTTCAATGTTTTAAAAGCCTCTTCTCTTGCACCATATATGGCTCGAGGAGAAAGCTGGAATGAGGGTTAGCCCCATTCCATTTATAGCAAATTTTTACCTCTCCCTAGCCCTCTCCTTTAAAGAGAGGGAGTTTTAAGAGGAATGTATTAAGCCCCTAACAAGCTTTGACCACACACACGTACCACGTTACCGTTCAAGCCTGTCGATGCCGTTGAAGCAAACATCGCAATCGTTTCAGCAACGTCTACAGGTAAACCACCTTGACTCATCGAGTTCATACGACGACCTGCTTCACGGATTGCAAATGGAATCGCAGCAGTCATTTGCGTTTCAATGAAGCCCGGAGCAACAGCATTAATCGTTACACCATTTTTAAGTAACGGCGCTGTGAACTTCACAACACCAATAACACCTGCTTTAGATGCAGCATAGTTGGTTTGACCTAAGTTACCTGCGATACCTGAAATAGAAGATACGCACACAATACGACCATTTGCATTGAAGCCATCATTTTCAAGAAGGTAATCATTTACACGTTCAATCGCAGACAAGTTAATGTTAATCACCAAGTCCCAAAGCTCAGGCTTCATATTGGCCAAAGTTTTGTCACGGGTAATCCCTGCATTGTGCACGATGATATCCAAACCACCTTGAGCAGCTGCAGCAGCTTTGATTTTTTCACCTGCATCGCTTGCAGTAATATCAATCGCGAGCGTAGAACCGCCAATTTCACCTGCAACACGGTCAAGGTCTGCTTGCTGCTGTGGAACGTCCAAACAAATCACATGCGCACCATCACGTGACAATACATGTGCAATTGCTTCACCAATACCACGGCTTGCACCTGTTACAACAGCTGTTTTACCTGCAAGCGGCTTATTCCAATCAACATCTACCACATCTGCTTTAGATACACGAATCACTTGACCCGATACATAAGCTGAACGTGGTGAAATCACAAAACGTAATGCAGATTCTAAGTTTGCTTCAGCACCTTCGTCTACATAGACTAACTGTGCAGCAATCCCTTTCTTAAACTCTTTACCCACTGATTTTACAAAACCTTCTAATGCACGTTGTGCAATGGCTTGTTTCACAGTTTTCGCAGTCTCTGGTGTTGTACCAACAACGACAACGCGACCAGACGCCTGAATTTGACGTGCGATTGGGTTAAAAAATGCATATAAGGCATGCAGTTGTTCTGAGTTTTGAATACCTGAAGCATCAAATACCACAACTTTAAACTTAGACTCTTTATCGCCTTCGTTAAATGCGCTTAAGTTCAGACCTGATTTTGCCGCAGCTTGTTGTAATTCAGCATTATTACCTGCATAGCTATTAGCATGAATATTTGCCAAGACTTGTGCAATTGCACCAGACAATGTTGAAGCAGGCGCTGCACCGAATAAAACCGCACCTTTAACTACAGGTGTTGCAGACTCAAAACGCTCTAAAAAAGTCGGTGATGGTAAACCTAAATTTTTGATGACAAATTTACCAATAGGAGATTTTGCAAATGTTTGGTATTGATCAGTCATGTTTATTATCTCTCATACAGATTAATTTTTGATGGATCTGAAGATATCCCTTTAACTTCAAGATGATGTCAGATACTTATATTTCAATAGTTCCATCAGTTTCCATGGAATCATACTTGAGTTAAACCGCAGATGGCTTGACCTGAATGCTTTAGCGAATGTCATTTTAGTCAATTTACCCCTTTGGTGAATATGCTAATGTAGCCGTCAAGAAGATCATCAACATGCTTGGAAAAGCCTTATGAGCAAAACAACTCAAGAAAATCCAGCAGTCGAAAGTCCGACTACGGAAACTGTGTCAAATACATCAAAGAGTACGCCACGTAGCGCTAAAAGTACGGGCACAGCAACCAAGTCTACAAGTGATGCCGCTAAAACGAGCCGTCCTCGTCGTGCATCTACGCGCACTAAGACACCCGCTTCAAACCCTAAAACAGCTTCAAAATCAACAACTCAAACGTCTGTTCAACAGGATAATACCATGAGTCAAAACACAGTTCGCCGCGTTGCTATTATCGGTGGTAATCGTATTCCTTTCGCTCGTTCTAACGGCGCTTACTTCACTGCATCGAACAGCGATATGTTCACAGCTGCATTAAATGGTCTTGTTGAACGTTTCAACCTTCAAGGTCAACGCCTTGGTGAAGTTGTTGCTGGTGCCGTGTTAAAACATAGTCGTGACTTTAACATGACCCGTGAGTGTGTACTCAATACCGAACTTGCTCCTGAAACACCTGCTTACGATATTCAACAAGCATGTGGTACAGGTTTACAAGCAGCTTTCTTGGTTGCTAATAAAATCGCATTGGGTCAAATCGAAGTGGGTGTTGCTGGTGGTGTAGATACAACCTCTGATGCACCGATCGCTTTTGGTGATGGCTTACGTAAAGCTTTACTTGAGTTAAACATTGCAAAAACGGGTAAAGACCGCCTAAAAGCATTAACTAAAATTAATGTTAAAGATTTGATGGATGCACCGAAGAACGGTGAACCACGTACAGGTCTTTCTATGGGTGATCATCAAGCAATTACAACGCTTGAATGGGGTATCTCTCGTGAAGCGCAAGATGAACTTGCTGCATCTTCACATCAAAAAATGGCAGCAGCATATGATGAAGGTTTCTTCGATGACCTTATTACACCATTCCTTGGTTTAGAGCGTGACAACAACTTACGTGCAGACTCATCAGTAGAAAAACTTGCGAAGTTAAAACCAGCGTTTGGTAAAGGCGATGCGCGTACGATGACTGCGGGTAACTCGACTCCACTGACCGATGGTGCGTCATGTGTCCTACTTGCCTCTGAAGAATGGGCGAAAGCAAACGGTCACGAAGTGCTTGCTTATTTAACTTTCCAAGAAACTGCGGCAGTTGACTTTGTAGAGAAAAAAGAAGGCTTATTGATGGCGCCTGCGTATGCAGTGCCTCGTATGCTTGAACGTGCAGGTATTACGCTACAAGATTTCGATTACTATGAAATTCATGAAGCGTTTGCATCTCAAGTATTGTCTACACTGAAAGCATGGGAAGATCCTAAATTCTGTAAAGAACGTTTAGGTTTAGATGCACCATTGGGTTCAATTGATCGTTCTAAATTGAACGTGAAAGGTTCATCTCTTGCTGCAGGTCACCCATTTGCTGCAACTGGCGGTCGTATTATCGCAACTGCTGCAAAACTATTGAACCAAAAAGGTTCAGGCCGTGTACTTGTATCGATCTGTGCTGCGGGTGGTCAAGGCGTAACAGCAATTATTGAAAAATAATCCTTTATGCTTTAAAGCAAAAAGACCGCTCTTATGAGCGGTTTTTTATTTCAGAGCTTCCATAAAACTTTAGAAACGATAACCAACACCTAAATAAGTAATGATGGGATCAATATCGACCTTGGTCGTTGCATGAATTAATTGTTCACCCGTCGTTTGGTTAATCACATCAATCTTGGTTTTGTTATTTAACTTCGCATAAGACACCGAAGCAACTGTAAACCAACTTGGGGTGAAGTCATAGGTAAATCCGAGTGTGACAATTGGAGCAATCGCATCATCCGCATCGACATCGACCACCATTTTTCCAGATGATTCTTTACCATCGAGTGCTGCACCTGCATTATTATCTTTAATGTTTTGAATCATATGCCCTGCAGCAATTAAGTCAGATTCAATGCCTTTATTGAGTTCAATATCATTAAAATAAGCATACATGATCCCTGCGCCCACATAAGGTCTAAACTTATTTACACCCGACTGACCAAATTGGTACTGTGCCTGAAATACCGGCGTCCAAGCTCTCGCACTCGCCGCTTTACCATAAGATGATAAATCCGTAATGGGTACTGCGTAATCTAGTGGCAAACCATCAGGGAATAATAAACCGCCTAGACCACCTGGCTCTGCTAGACCAGATAATGGCGCGGTAATCATACCCTTACCTTTAATATCTACCTCAGGTGGGATGCCGCCAATCACTTGCAAAGAAACATTATCATTAATATGGTAGTTAAATGTTAAACCTAATGTATCAACATCTTCTGCTTCTAGACCAGTGCCTCCTGCTGACCAATTTTCCAATCCATATAATGTCGATGTCCCTGCAATATCTGGTTTGATATTGCCTTTGCCATCTGTCATGAGTCCATTAATAAAACTATCTTCTAATAATGTTCCTAAAGTCTCCTTTAAATTTACTGTGTTATCACCGTCTTGAATCGTTGCATTTGGGTCAATTGCTTGTAAAAAACCCTCTTCACTAATGCTTCCAACTTTGGCCTGTGTCCCATTTGCCACAGAAGTATTAATGTTAAAAGGATTCGCCTTTCCTTGCGGCATCACATGCATCCAACCCGCAGATACAGAAAAACGTTTAAAGTTACCATCTGCAAATGTAAATTGTGTAAGCCCAAGTAAAACAACAGGTGTGACAATTTTTATCAATTTCATATGCTAACTCCTTGTCTTGCATATTTTTTTAATCAACTTATAAAAACATTCTTTGTTCTTATATTTAAAAGTTATGTAATTAGTATAATTTTTTATAGCTATATTATGTTTTTATATATATTGTTATTTTTAAACTTTTGCACTATTTTAATGCAAAAAAGGCCTGTACTTATCAATACAGGCCAATGTGATTTTCTTATTGAAATTTAACGATATTGTGGTTGGTAACCTAGGTACGCTTCGATCTGGTCATAGCACCATTGGAAAATAAATGTGTAGACTAAAATACACATGGTCATACTAAAATCGAGCAAAATCGCCTGCCATAAGGTCATATGCATGGCATAAGCCACCATTGGGATGGTTGCAAGCATTAAACCGCCCTCAAATCCAATTGCATGTAAAACACGTACACCAAAGGTTCTTTTTAACTTTCTTTTTGCTTCAAATTTTTCAAAATAATGATTAAAAATCATGTTCCAAATCACAGAAGTGACCGCCATTGCAATACCGAGCGTACCTGTCACCTCCATCGGAACTTTAAAAATAAAACTTAAAGCAATAGCAATGATCACCAATAGGATGATCTCATAGCTTAGCGCATGAATAATCCTTCTCTTGGAAATCGTCATTTTGAAACACTCTATTATTTGTAAAAAACTTATTTTATTTTTATATTAGATCTCTTTCATAAATCAAAAAACGATCTTCTTTTTGGTTAATATTTGCACTCCGGATTTCTTAGCATTCGTGCATAATCTGCGGATGAAATACATCGATTCAAACAAGCTTTCTGATCC
>NZ_VPAO01000002.1:0-113845 GCF_013419235.1 Acinetobacter sp. YH12098 | reverse complement strand
GGCGTATTGTTTGAAGAAGTCCAAGAAGCCTATACCACCCAAATCTGTTCGTGCTGCGGTGAGATCACCTCAAGTAGTCCAAAAGGTAAGACAGATCTTGGAATAAGAGAATGGGAGTGCATGAGCTGTGGTACAGCTCATGATCGAGATATAAACTCAGCTCTAAACATTCTTGCGCTTGGGCATAAGCGTCTAGCTGTAGGAATCACCCTCTTTTAAGGGTGTGAGGATGTCAACTCTATCTAGCGTCTTGTGAATACGACGTACATATGGCGGATACGCCGAAAATTCATTTTTAAAATTAATATTACAGTGCTCGTCATTGGGCTGAAGTGTCTCTCCCTATTTGTCATTTCAAGCTCGACAGCACACTTTTGATATGTAGATAACAATGCAAAACGTACAAACCACAAAATTAAGTCGTGCCACCTTAATGTTTCCCTTGGCACTGGTTTTATTTGAATTTTCTGTCTATATCGGCAACGACTTAGTCCAACCCGCCATGCTTGCGATTACCCAAGAGTTTGGTGTGAGTAGTGCATGGGCACCCTCGTCGATGTCCTTTTACTTATTGGGCGGTGCCTGTGTCGCTGCAATATTAGGACCCTTGTCAGATCGATTAGGCCGAAAAAAAGTCCTGTTGGGTGGTGTGGCATTCTTTAGCTTATGCTGTTTAGCGATATTGCTCACGCATAATATCGAAAGCTTTTTAACATTGCGTTTTTTACAAGGTTTTGGATTATCGGTCATTTCAGCCGTGGGCTATGCCGCTGTACAGGAAACTTTTGAAGAGCGAGATGCCATCAAAGTCATGGCGATCATGGCGAATATTTCACTACTAGCGCCACTGATCGGCCCTGTCCTCGGTGCCTTTATGATTGATCACGTGTCATGGCATTGGGGTTTTATAGGAATCGCATTTCTATCTTTTCTGAGTTGGTTTGGTTTAAAGGCCAAGATGCCGACTCAGCACATCAGTATTCCAAAGCAACCGGTGGGTTATATTATCGATGACTTTAAACAGGTGTTAAAAAACAAACGCTTTTTGGCGCTGACACTGGGTCTACCGATGGTGGCTATGCCACTGATGCTCTGGATTGCGCTATCTCCGGTCATATTGGTGGAGCAGCTAGGACTGAGTAGCATGCAATACGGCATGGCACAGTTTCCCGTTTTGGGTGGTCTGATCCTCGGTAATATTGTCCTGATTAAAATCATCGATAAATTGCCTCTAGGTCAGTCTGTGATGATCGGGCTACCGCTGATGTTACTCGGGACGAGCCTCGTGGTGATTGGGACGATGACTGAAAGTTATTTTCTGACCTTTCTCATTCTCGGCATGAGTTTGGTCAGTTTTGGTGAAGGGATTAGCTTTTCTGTGCTCTATCGTTTTGCCTTAATGTCGTCTGAAATGTCGAAGGGCACAGTGGCTGCGGCAGTGTCTGTGATCATGATGCTGACGTTCTTTGCCGTGATTGAAATCGTGCGCGTGCTGTATGAAAACTTTGGCCTTTGGGCCTATAGTTTGGCAGGCTTTACCCTCATTATCTTGTGGTTCAGCCTACCACGCTTGGTGGTGCGAGATATTATGCGACAACGTAAATTGACGGGTGAATTTTAAATTCGAATTCATGCCATCATAGAAAAGCCCAATGCTGTGTAGAACAACATTGGGCTTTTTTATTTGTGGTATACAGTCTTAATTTGATGTTGTTGGTTGTTCTGCATTTTTTAATTTGCGATCGAAAATAAACGGGCCAAAAGGCAAAATCGATGCAATTAGGCCCATTAGAAATACGCTGAGCGACCATTTTTGCTTTTCACAGACCACAAATAGCACCACCAAGAAGGCAATAAACAAGACGCCATGTCCCATACCGACGTACTTGACCAATATTGGATTATCCATCAGGTACTTCATTGGCATAGCAATGAACAACAATAATAAAAAGGAGATGCCTTCGAGTAGGCCCACAAAGCGTAAGGTCTTGATATTCATGCGAAGTCTAAATTCAAAGTGATTTCAGCCTTGAGTCTACCTGAAAGCACTGCAGGAACGAAGCATTCCCGTTGAAATAATTGATCCGCATATTGAATCTAAGTTGATGTTTTTAAGGTTAATTCTGAGTCGTCTGCTCGGATTAATTTTCTAGATCCGCTAAGGCATCCTCAATTGAACCCTGATCAAATTCATAGTTACAGCCGAATAAAATCATCGGGCTTTTTCCGGTCATTTCAGACAGGCTTAGTTTGTGATTGATCGCATGCAGATCATCCGTTTCAGCTTCCGTACGTAGGATTTTTTCACCACGGAAAAACGGCATATTGGCAAACATCGGATGCTGTTCAATACCATATTTTTGGGCAAGTTTTTTCACATCGGCTTGGCGATAGATCGCGAATACGGCATTGGAAGACAGGCCAATTTCTTGGGTCGGCATGCCAAAAAATTCAACAGGCTGCTTATTTTTATAGATATAAATAAACGGTTGATGTGGGTCATCATGGCGTTTCCAACCCAATTGCCCTAGAACCTTTTCATAGTCGAGTAAAGTGTCATGGTAGGTGTCGTAATCGGCCTGACATTCCAGAATACGCTTTAAATCTTGTGCTGTCGGTGCTGCAAAAACAGAAGACGCAGCTAAACATGAGGTCGCCATAATCGTGGTTAATATGAGGCGTTTAAGACCGAAACTAAGCATTTTCATCAAGAGTCCCAAATGATTTTATTTAATTTCCGCCTGAATTAGCTGTGTTCTGAGCTGAATCAGTTCGGCTAATGTTTCTAATAATAAACTGATCTGCTTGAGCACCAGTTGTAGGTGATTAGACAGCATTTCTTCAGTGCTGAGTGTTTGAATTTCGAAAAGTTTTTGCTGAATTTTCTCAGGGTTGAGCGGTTTTTGCTGAATTAAGACGTCGTCTAAGGTGCTTTGACACCATTGCAGTAGTTCAAGGACTTGTTGGTCTTGTACTTGTTCACGGTGGCTCCCCAGTGCCGAAATATAACTGAGCTGACTATGGCTATAGACCAAATAGCGAAAAGCATGTTGAATCAAAATTTGGTCGGGTTCAGGCTCGGTACTTAAACTTGAAATCATGCTCGACAATTCAGTTTGAGCATTATGGGCTGAACGACGGGCACGCCGATAATCAATGCTATTGGTTTTCCCATGGAGATATTGCTCAACCACGGCATCAAAATAATGCAGGGTCGCAGCAGAGCTTTTTTGAATGGTCTTGGAAATATTGCGAAAGTCCCAATCTGGCCAGATCACATTCACCGCAAACCATGCAATAAAACAGCCGAGTAGGGTATCAACGATACGCGGTAAAATGACCGCATAACCTGCGCCTTTCAAATTAAAAATCAGCAAGACCATTAAGGTTGCCATGAGGGTCGCCATGGCATATTTTTTGGCACTCAGATAGAAAAAGCACACGCCAAAAATAATCGTCAGTAGCAATTGACCTTCGACACTCGGCACAAAATACAAAATAGGAATGCCAAGTAAGACCCCTAATATGGTTCCCAATGTCCGCATTTTTAAACGACTTTTGGTCGCAAAATAACGCATCTGACAGACAAATAAACTGGTCAATAATATCCAGTAGCCATTTTTAGCAAAGGGCAATAGCGAAATGGCATAGCCCATCGCAAAGACAAAAGCGATGCGAACGGCATGGCGAAATAAGGCAGATTCGGGACTCAAATGCTGTTTCAGTTTGAGCCATAAATCATGCCACCCATGAATATCGTCATCAAGTAAATTGAGGTTATCAATATGCTGCTGATAGGCCTGTTGCTGTGAATGATCTAAATCCTGAACATGCGAAAAGCGTTCTTGTACACTGTCCAAATTACTCAAGATCAGCTGTAGGTTTTTTACTTCTATATTTTGCGGATTGTTGGTCATCCACTCCTGCAAAGAGGCATGCAAATGTGCCAGTGCTTGCGCAGTAATGGGATCAGGCTGATAGGGCTGCCGATGCAATATACAGTAGGCCAACTGTTGGCAAGCCTGCGCCTGTAATCGAATATTTTTTTGAAAACGGAAAATTAAATCGGTACGGCTAAAATTTTGATGAATTTGTTCATAGTGTAAATAATTCGCACTGGCCTGTTCGTGAATATCTTGTGCCAAGAAATATAAATTCAGCCAGTAGATGGTGTTTTTATTTGCTCTTGAGGCTTTTAAACGGGTGAGTAAAGAAGCTTTGGTCGTGTTTAAACTTGGGATGACATCACTGTTTTTGAGTGATAATTCATACAGTAAGTGTTCCACATTGTCGACATTATCTGGGTCAAATAAGCGTGCTTTTGCATTCAGTACTTCGGCGATTTGTAAAAAACAACGCGAGAGATTGTCCTGTACGGGTAGGGTGGGTTTAATCAGGTAAAAAAGAATTGAGGTGAAGCCATACCATATTGCCCCTAGAACAAAGCAACTGGGTTGAAAGTACCAGGTGTCATATTCGCCCAAGCCGAACATGGTGTAGATCGATAGTAAAATCGTGCCAAAAGAAATCGTGGCATAGCGTTGCCCCAAAGCTCCTAATAAAATAAATCCTGCACTGGACAGTGAAAGATATAAGATAAACAGCAGCTTATAGGGATAGAGAAAATCTAAAATACTACTGACACTAAAGAAGAGTACGCAGACATAGAACAAATTACGCAGTCGGATGCTGAGTCGGTCATCAAAGTCCGTGAGCGCGGTAGCAATCGCACCTAAGGTGACGGGCACAATAAAACTATGAAAACCGAGAAAATATAATCCGAGCGTGGTGCCACTCAAAACAATACAAATTTGCAGGCAATACATAATGATTGCACTGGATTGAAACTGTTGAAACCAAGAGAGTCGCGTGTTCACAGAGTTATGAAGTATTCGAATGATTTTGTAAATTAGACTGAGCTTTTTTCTGTGAACTGTCAATTTTTATTCAATAGAAAAGCGGACTTAAAGTCCGCTTGTTCAAATCTATATGCAAGGTCGATTATTGAATCACACCACAGGCAATACGGTCACCGCCACCGCCTAGAGGTTTAGGGTCGTCAGAGTAATTATCACCACCGGCATGGACCATGATGGCTAAGCCTTGTACATCCGCTAATTTCAAACGCGGTGCAATTAAATTCACTTTTGCTGTGCCATCCGTTTGAACTTGAAGGATCGGTAAGTCACCCATGTGACCGGTTAACGGTGTACCGTGGTGAGGTGCCGCTTTAGGGTTAAAGTGACCACCCGCAGCGAGTGCAGCACCCACTTTTCCATCTTTTTCAGCTGGGGCACAAGAACCTTTTTCATGAATATGGAAACCGTGTGGACCCGGAGGAAGCTGGGTTAAATTGGTATGAATAACCAAGCCAGCAGGGCTATCAACCAAGTTAATTTGACCGATGCTTTGACCAATACCTTGAGCAGTCACGGCATTGACCGTCACGGTTTTTGCATTCAGACCTGTTGAAGTCGAGGTACTCGCACAGCCTGTAAACATCAGGGCACTGACCGCAGCAAGCGCGCCGAATTTAAATAGTGAAGACATGTTTGGCATCCTGTCTGTTTTTATGGAGTCTCAACCATTGAAACAGATGCGAATACAGGATGACAGATAATTTAAGTATTTGATTGTAATATTTGTTTAATGAATTCAAGCCTGAATTAAGGTTGTTCAGGCTTATCATCTATATTGTCTAAGTTATGTGCCAACGTTGCTTTGGGCATCATGACGGCTTCAATTTGGGTTTCATGCAACCATTCACGCCAAATGGCTAACAATACAGCCAAGATCACTGGCCCGATAAATAAACCAACAAGACCGAAACTGGCGATACCACCTAAAACACCGAACATGATTAATAAGAATGGAATCTGCGTTGCCCCTGAAATTACTAAAGGACGAATCACGTTATCGGCCGTACTCACCACACAAACACCCCAAGCCATGACGCCAATTGCTTCAATGGTTTGACCTTGTGAAAATAACCACAACGACACAGCGGTATATGAAATTGGTGGGCCAAACGGAATCAGTGCCAACATGAAGGTAATGATGGTTAATAACATTGGGTTAGGCACATCGGCGACAAAATAGCTGAGACCGGCAAGTAAAGCTTGGGCAATGGCGGTGAGACCGATGCCATACACTACGGCACGTGTAGTATCCGAAATAGTGGCAAGATAATGATGAATACGTGGCCCAATGACCATTTCGAGGGCTTTACTGACCTGACTTAAAATGGTTTGACCATCACGATAGAAGAAAAATAAAGACATCACGGCAAAACACAGCTTAAAGATATTTTTACTGACTTCGCCGACCAAAACTTTACCGTAGTTCAAATGCCCCTGAATCCAAATTTGTACTGATTGAATAATACTGTTTGGGTCATTGTTCAGCTCATGTAGGGTACGACTGACTTCTTTACCAATAAACGGCAGTTGGCGAATAAAATCAGGCACATTGACATGACCAGAGAAAACTTGCTTTTGTAATTCAAAATACAAGTTACGGCCTTCATGTTGTAGCAAGAAGATCGCAAAAATCACCGGCAGACCCACCACGAGCACCACCAGTAAGATCATCAGCGCCGCACTTAGATTTGCACGATTGCCACAAAAACGATGCACCGATTGATACAGTGGCCAAGTCATATAAGCAATAATCGCTGCCCAAACGACGGGCACAATAAAGTATTTGAGTACGCTAAAGCTCAAAAAAATCAGGATAAAAAATAATCCGAACAATAAGACTTTTTGTAATGTAGGTGCGAACGTTGGCAATGCGTGCTCTGATTTTTTCATCATGTTGTGTTCAATCTTAACCGAAAAAAAAGCTCCCGAAAACGAGAGCTTGTTAACTTATGGTGAATATCTTTCAGGCTAGATCCTTGCAAGATTGACCTTTATATCAGCAAAATGTGGAATGATGGGTTAAAACCACTCGGCTTCGTCTTCAATAATGGCATTGAGCACAGGTTGCCATTGTTGCTGCATGCCGAGGTACATTTTTTGCGTTTTATCAAAAACCGAAAGACCTTGCATGGCAAGTTGACCATAAGCGGTACGTTCAGAAATCCAAGCAACGGGCTGCTGTTCAACTTTATTGAAAAAATCTTGAATTTCTTTGGAATGAGCAGAATTGGGTTTGACACGATTGGCCAACAATAGGATTTGGACTTTACCTTTACGAATCCGTTTAATTTCTTGCAAATGCTTTAAAAAACGACGGGTCGAGTCGATGTCGAAGAAAGATGGTTGTAGCGGGGTAATGATGGCATGAGCTTCACTCACCAACTGATCTGCATGTTCACCCGATAACGCACCCGGTGCATCGATAATTAGATATTCAATCCCTTTCGGCACATCACCAATCGATTTTTCATGACGCCAATCTAGGCTCTGAATTGGGGCTGCAGTCTCTGGGCGCTGTTTGAGCCATTGACGTGCAGACTTTTGATTGTCAGCATCTGCCAAGGCCACTTTATAACCTTTTTGCGCAAGTGCAGAGGCTAAACTGATTGCTGTGATGGTTTTGCCACAACCACCTTTTTGATTGGCAATTAATATCGTTTTCATCGACCTAAATAGATTTTATTCTGCTCATCCCTAGCATATCATTGTTTAATGCGGGGAATATGACAAAGAACCAAAGTCTAAGTTTTTTCTATAGGTTTCGCTGTAATATATTAAAAAGATTAGGAATTTTAAATGTCTGTCTGGATGGCCATGCTCATTGGCGCGTGTATTGGGATTGTACTGACCACCTTAATTTTAAGTGGCAGTCGCAATGGAAGGATTAAGGCAGAATATGAGCAATATATTGCAGAACTAGAATTGGAACATCAGCAGGCCTTGGCCCATGCACAAAAACGCAGTGTAAATACCAGTCGTGCTGTTTTAAAAGGCAAAATGGCCGAACAAATGGCGCCGATCATGCCTGAATTTCAGTATTTACCTAGCGATGCAAAGTTTCTCGGTGACCCGATCGATTATGTGGTTTTTGATGGCTATACCGACTTTCGTGATGGTGATGGACTCGCTGAAGACATCGAAGTGGTGCTGATTGATATTAAAAGTGGTGGCGCACGTTTGACCAAAGGGCAACAAGCGATTGCTCAAGCCATTGCCGAAGGGCGAGTACGTTTTGAAACCATCCGAATTGATTTTGAGCATATTTAAGCTCGCGTGACTCAGCCTCAGAACCGTCGAAAAGCAATAAGGACAGAATATCCACATGGAAAAACTCTTAGCGACTGCAGCCGTTTTTGCGCTCATGCTGTGGATATGGTCTGAATATTTTCGTGCCATTCCACATTTAGAGCAGACTGGTGTGCTGAAAAATTTTCAGGTCACAGCGACTCAGGCATTTTCCGGTGAATATTTGCTGTTGGATAAACGCTACTACAGTGCGAGTAGTCGTACATTACATCCGGCCGCACCGACCGTGGTGGGTGGCTTTCAAGACTTGGCGTATGTCAGCAATATTGATCTGCTACTGAGTTCAGGCTCAAATGATTTCCAGTCTTTAAAATATCATCTTGAGTGGTCTCAGCAGAACCGCTGTTTTAGCGTGCAAGCGAAAGACGTGCCCTCGACACAAATTGAAAAGCTCAAGTCTGAATTGCAAAATGTCAGTGTGATTGCTCAATCCGAAGACGTCGCAAATCGTATTCGGCGTTTGAAATCAGGGGATCGTGTGGAGATTTTGGGTGCATGGGTGGATGTACATTCCATCAAAACAGGTAAGTCGTATAGCACTTATAATGTGTTGAATAAAAAGCCCTGTCATATCCTAAAAATTAATGCCATTCGACTAATCAAAGACTAGGTACTTTTAACTAGATTTGATTGTGCTTAAACATGGCCTTGGACGCTTTAACTCAACTTCCGTGCGCGGGCGAGCAACATGCGTTGTCCAATTTTTGGAATGCCTTCAGCATCAAAATACTGCGTTTCAAAACATTCAAACTGGGCATCTTCAAGCAACTTTTGCATATTACGATCCAGATGACAGCCATCCGCGACTTTCTTTTGAATGGGCGTCAGTAGGTGTTGTAACTGCTTAATTTTCCGATTTTCATTGTGTTGTACATGCTCTATTAAATGAAATATCCCTGTTGGTTTAAGGACACGGTAGATTTCTTCAAGCGCAGTTTCAATATCGGCAATGCTGCATAAGGTCCATGTACTCACGACATGATCTAGACTTTCATCTGCAAAGGGTAATTTTTCAGCACCGGCTAAAATATGCTGTACCTCAAAGGGCGCAGCATGTACACGTTCAGCAGCTAAATGAAAAATATCAGGATTGGGCTCAAGGGCAAAAACCGTATCGACATTTTGATAAAACGCTAAATTCAAACCTGTACCAAAGCCAATTTCGAGCACCTCCCCAGATACGGCTAACAGGAGTTCGCGTCGTTTATCCATCAGGCTCGGTACTTGCATGACTTGATTTAAAAGATGCGGAAAAATGTGTTGTTGATAAAATTTATAAATCATAGCGGGTATTGTTGTTGGCTTTTTTAAAGTGTAATTCATGTCTTTTTAATTTTAAATCATGTGGTAGGGCGTGGATATGGGCCAATTGACTGAATAACAGCATTTTGTTACCAAGTTCATAAGGTTTATGCAGACTGTATGCGTAATATAGAGTTACAACTAGTGAAAACGACATTCATCCCGCTCAACCAACGTGGTTTTAAGCTCGTGTTCAGGTTGGGGCATTATGAATAGATGAAATCGGCTCAATTGCAGAATGCAAATTGAGTAATGTGAAGTATTACAGGGTAAGAGGATAACGCGATGATCAAGCGAATTGCATTAAGTACTGTGCTTGCAGGCTTTTTATTGAATGTCGGTGTCCAAGCGTCTTCAGATTATAATATTGCCAAAGGCTTAGCACCTGCTGCCAAAGGCCAGTCGATTTCTACCTTGAAAGAATTTAAAGGGGATTTCCGAATTTTAGGTTCAAAAACCTATCAAACAGATGAACAAGCAAAATTTTCTCCGATCGATTATGCGGTCAGTTGGGGCTTATTTGCAGAGCCAGAAATAGCTCGTACGATTTCAGTCAATCAATATGACCGTTTCTTAAATTGGAAAATGGATCGTGTTCCTGTACCGCAAAAACAAGCCATGATGATGGTGTCGAATATGCACATCATTCCTGCAAACCCGCAAATTGCGAAACAAATTACTCAAGTAAAACGTGGTGATCTTGTGCGTTTAAAAGGGGATTTGGTTGAGGTGAAAGACAAAGATTTGGTTTGGACTTCATCTTTGACCCCAACAGACACGGGTGATGGGGCTTGTGAAGTTTTTCGTGTCAATTCGATTCAGTGGATTGAAAAAGTTAAAGGCTAAACTTCGATTGCATCGAGATCGTATTTGAAATCGGTGTGCATTAGATTCAAGGTAAAATAATTTGATGATGAAAATGACGATAAAGAAAAAGTTTATTTTGAGTCTAATGATGGCGAGTGGTTTGGCACTTGGTGGATGTACCAGTATGAGTTCAACTGTAGATGGGAAAACCCATGTATTTACTGAACAGCAAAGTTGTCCGACTTTGCTTGAGATGGATCGTGGACAGACTTTGGAAGTGCTGTTAAACGAAAATCCAAGTACTGGGTATGTATGGTCTTTGGCTGAGCAACCGAAACTTTTTAAAGTTGAAGAAGTGTTTCAGTCAGCTCAACAGCAAGCTGATGCGGATACGACACCAGTACTAGGCGGAGGCGGTCAAAAAACTTATCGTTTTACCGCAACGACTGCGGGTGAAGAATTACTACATTTGAAGCATGCACGAGCTTGGGAAAAAACCGCGATGGCTGAATGGACTTGCAGAGTTCGAGTATCTTGATTTGAACCAATGATGAACGATAAAAAAGCCAGTATTTGTACTGGCTTTTTTTATTGCAGACGAACTGATTTAGAACGTCTATCTAGGCATTATTTCGCGCTGAGCGCTTGACCATCAAATTGAATACCTTCCCAACCATTTTGCATAAATTGGCGAATGTTTTGGTGGTCAGTTGCGTCTGGTGTTGCCAATACAGCAGCATAGTGTTCAGCAAAAAGACTTAAGGTTTCAGCTTGGTTTAGACCATTCAATTGGGCAAAAGAAAATACTTTGGCACTGCCTTGGTTTTCAGTCGCTGCATTGGCTTGTTTGCCATTGGTAAAAGCGGTTGGTGTGTGGTTATAACGCGCTTCAATAAATGCAATCACATCTGAAAACTTCGCAGTCCCTGCTTGAAGTTGATCTAATAATTCCTGAGCCATAATGTCCTCTTTCAATAAAAAATACCGCAAAGTGTTGCAGACTATAGCAAGCTTTGGCCCAAACATTTAACACTATTTGCGTAAATTAAATGCGTGTATATTGAAGGGCGACCTTAGGCAGTCTGTTGCCTAAATTGTAGATACCAATGATGTTGAAGTAGGACAAATATGAACTGGCTTTTGGTCGCATGTGGCGGCGCAATTGGAGCAACACTTCGCTATGCAGCAGGACTGTTATTGGCCAAGCCAACCGTGCTCTTTCCATGGGCAACATGGTGGGTGAATATTTTAGGTTGCTTTTGTGCAGGTGTGTTCTTTGCATTTAGCCAAAAATATCCAGTTCTACAAAATGAAGCACGCTTATTGCTTATGGTCGGGATCTTAGGTGGCTTTACCACATTTTCCAGTTTTGGCTTAGAAACCTTTCAACTGCTCAGACAAGGGCAAAGTGGGCTGGCATTTAGTTATGCCATTTCCAGTGTGGTGATTGGTGTCATCGTATTGGGGCTGGGATATTACTTATTTCAGTCGATTTTAAAAATAGATGTTTAAAACAACGCTTGAAAACCTCAAAATTTCAGACATAAAAAAAGAAGTTCAGGCTGGAGGAGGGGAACCCTGAACTTCTTCAATGCTTTAATTTTAAAAGCAAAAACTTAATCGAAACTGAACTTATTGTGAGCGTTTGAAACGCGCAAAGCGTTTATTAAAGTTCGCAATACGTCCTTCATTATTCACTTGACGTTGTTCACCTGTATAAAAAGGGTGTGATGCACTTGAGATATCGAGTGTCACATACGGATAAGTCTTGCCTTCAAACTCTTTGGTTTGATTGGTACTTAAAGTACTGCCAATCACAAAAAAGGCATTGGCATTGGTGTCATGAAAGAGCACTTCACGGTATTCGGGATGGATGTTGGCACGCATTCTTCTGTTCCTTAAATTTATTGATTAAAGAAATGTTATAACATAACAATTAAAAATGCAAATATTGCCCGAAATTCATCAGGCAATCAGCGCTTCATGTTCCCTTAAGCGCTAGGTGGGACCAACTCATCAAAGAGATCATTGAGATTGTCATTCACTTTCAAATGAATCAAATTCCAATAATGCCCTGAAACAGTCCGGTTCACCATCAAGGTATCCGGTGACGGTTTAAACACATCCCAGTATTTAAGAGATGGCTTAATTAATTCTACCCCGTCATGGTGCGCTGAGTTTTCAGCAAAGTCGTATTGTGTGGTCAGTGGACGCATCAGTACTTCAAGCCATTGTTCATACAACTCCGCAGGGAATTTACCGAGTTCATTGAGGGAATGTAGGGCATCGAGTTGCTGTTCCATCAGTGGAATATCGTGCTTGCGTGCAGCATTAATCAATTGCTTAAAGTGTGACACGATTTCAGGAGACAGGGTTTTCACACCGCCGTAGTCATACACGATGACTGAACCATCTTCACGAAAGGCGAAGTTGCCCGGATGTGGGTCACAGTGGAAACGTTTAAGGAAGAAAATTTCACGGCCAATGGCACGGAATAACCGTCTTCCCAAGGCATTTCGTGTTTCTTGTGACCATGTGCTGGCAGTTTCTATACTGTCGCCAAGCTCTAGACTTAAAGTCAATATATGACGTGAAGAATAATCTTTATAGACCTGTGGAATAATGATTTTGTCATCCAGCGCACTATGAAAAGCACGGGCCACATCTAAGTTTTGTGCTTCAATTTCATAGTTTAGTTCGTTGTCCAAACTGTCCTGAATTTCACGAAATAGCTTGTCTTGTAACTTCCGATCAATTTTCAATACGCCCATCAGACGAAGTGCAAGGCGAACTTGTTTTAAATCACTTTCACAGGCTTCTTCGACACCCGGATATTGCACTTTCACCACCACCTGCTGACCATTGGGTAACACGGCTTTATGCACCTGCCCAATGGATGCAGCGGCAAAAGGTTGTTCTTCAAAACTTTTAAAAATTTGCGCGAGGGGTTTGCCGAGTTCTTGTTCTACTTGAGCCTTAATTTCAGCAAAAGGCATGGCTGGCGCTTGGCGTTGTAATTTACTGATCGCTTTTGCGACTTCAGGTGGAAAAATGTCTTTGTACTGCGAGGCAATTTGTCCGACTTTCATCACCGCACCCTTCATTTCACCCAAAGTGTCTGCAATTTGCAGACCGATGTCCTGAAAAAGTTTACTGCGAGATGCATTTTTCTGTTCTTCATCGGCAGTGATATTGCGGATGGAATTGGAAACGGTTTTAGTAGCAATGCTTGCCGTCATACTGGCAAGTTTCATAAAGCGACGACCCGGTGTGCTAGCCGTTTTTGCCATGTGATGTTCCTCAAGATCATCATTTATTATCTAATACCGATCATAGGCGACAAAACACAAACTGCCTACTTTAAATTGTTAAGACTTTATTTGCATTGATAAAATGATGGGCAAAAATGTAAATACTGAAAATAATTCAGGCAAATTTAAGCCACGTGCTGAATGGTTTAAAATATCGCGTCGCTAGAAGAGAACTGAACGATGAAAGTGTATCGCTATTTAACCGGTAAAGATGATGTCAATTTCTGTGCCCGTGTGACCAAAGCTTTAAATGAAGGCTATGAATTGTATGGATCACCGACCATGAGTTTTAATGGGACAGAGGTGATTGTCGGGCAGGCGATCGTGAAAGACGTAGAGGACGACAGCCAAGTGCCACAAAGTTTAAAAAATGCCATCGAGGCGCTTAATTAGTTGGTTTTTGCTGCTTCGCTCGATTCAGTTTTTTCCAGTTCTAAATGTGGACTGAGATATTTACTGCATTGGTTATGGTGTAAATTTTCATTCAAGGTGATGAGGTTTTGCGTCACGATAAAATCCTGATCATCCGCAGAGGCAAACTTTTGATTGGCCTTGATGAAGTCCTGATAGGTATACGCCATACCAGACTGCTGACAACTTAATTTTAAACGTGCGGTATATGAGTCCGCCTGTTGTTCATGATAAAAGCGAAAGGCTGTCCAAAGTGCTTGATTGATGTAATCAAATTCGGGTTGTGATTGGACTTTGATGGGTGCGTGATATAAAGGAAATTCATGTCGGTTGATCGTTTGTTCAGCTTGTAGTGACATGGAAAAGCCTAAGCTCAGACAGAGACTAATCGAGCGAAATACATGGGACATGTTTATTTTCCTCTTCTTCGTATTTTTATTTATGGCGTTGCTATGCAGAGTGTTAATTTGCATTAATCTTCTGCATAGCGTAGCCGTCTTTTTTAAGTAACTGATGTTACGTAGTAACATCAGAAGCGCCATTTGATTCAAATAAAAGAACGATACGCGGTAACGTCATCCGCAAGTGTTTGAGACAGGACTACTTCTAATCAAAAATGTTTTTGCGTGACTTTGAATAATTACACGCTGGTGAACGAGTTTTGCGGATGACAATGGTTTTGGGTACTTTTGCCGAAACAAAAATACCTCCAGCCGAAGGCTAATCCCGTTATTCAATCCCTAAGATGTAAGACTCCGTCGAATAAAATTAAAAATCATTTTAAAAATGCAAAATTACTTTTATGTGCGTAACATCAGTTAAGTAACTTTTTAGATGATTTTTTAGGGCTTATCCCGCATGTGCTAAACGTTTATTCATCATAAATAAACGCGTAAGTAGCAGTGTACATGCGACAGTCAGACCTACAATCAGGCCAATCCAAACGCCTGCAGCACCAGTCGTAGTGAAGCGTGCAAGATAGATCCCGACAGGGAAGGCAATGATCCAATACGCGATCATGGTGATCCACATCGGCCCTTTAGTGTCTTGCATGCCGCGTAAACACCCTGCGGCACTGACTTGCCATGCGTCCATCAACTGATAGGCAATCGCGAACAAGACCAAATACACGGCAAGCTGAGTCACATCATAGTCATTGGTATAGAGTGACACAATTTCATTACGTAAAAGCCAAAGCAGCAACATGGTAATCAGGGCAAATACCGTCCCTGTCAACATACCGATTTTCTGGACTTTTCGCATAGCCAGCCAGTTCTTTTCCCCATAATAGGTACCGACCCGAATGGTCAGCGCAATCGCCAGTGACATGGGAATCATAAACAATTGCGAGGTAATCGAAATGGCGACTTGATGCGCTGCAATGGTAACTTCGCCTAAGGGACTCAACACAATAGCGGCTGTACTAAAAATACTGACTTCAAAGAAAATGGCTAAGCCAATCGGAAAGCCGAGTTTTAAAATACGTTTGATCCATTCACTGTTCATTTTTTCAAAAGCAGCGAAAGGTTGGGTTTTTTGATAGGCCGATCCTTTGAAAACGTACATCGCCAAAGCAAAGAACATTAACCATTGCAAAATCGCGGTGGCAAAACCACATCCTGCTGAACCCAGTTCAGGGACTGGGCCTAAACCATACATAAAAATAAAGTTCAGTGGAATTAACACCAATAAGGCCAGCAGACTCAGCACAGTGACTGGACGCGGATGCCCCAATGCTTCTGAGTAACCACGTAAAGCTGCGTACATGGTGACAGCAGGCATACCTAAACTAATCGCATGTAGAAATAAACTGGCTTTGGGAAGCAAGGCCTCAGGTACACCAAGTACAGGAAGTAAAAGCGGCATTGCCTGTAAAACCAGTGCAGCGATAATGCCAAGAAACAACGCAACCCACAAAGACTGACGGGCGATGGTGGCAATTTTTTCAGGCGTCCGAGCACCATTGGCTTCGGCAACCAATGGGGTGGTGGCAATCATAATGCCGCTGAACAGCAGCATGACTGGTATCCATAAGCCGACCCCGACCGCAATGGCTGCAAGGTCATTGGCGGACATGTGTCCAGCCATGATGGTATCAATGAGACCAAATCCCGCTTGCGCAAACTGCGTGATCAATATCGGGATCATTAAATGAAACAGTTGTTTTAATTCATACTTGCTGCTTGTTACAGCCGTGACAGTAGACACAGAATGTACTCATTTCTTGTGAGGTGCTTAGGAATGAGGTCTTAGCGTTGGAAAGTGAGAAGCACACCAATAAAAATCACCACGCCACCCAATAAGCGTTGCCAGTTAATCGGGGTTTTTTCAGTGCCGAGCAAGCCAAAATGGTCAAATACCATCGACATTAAGATCTGTCCAAAAATAATCAGACCGGAGAGGGATAAAAAACCCAGTTTCGGTGCGGTATAAATACTGATACTGATGGCATAAACACCCAAAAATCCCCCCAACCATAAATACCAAGGGATTTGAGCAAAACTTGCAAAGTCCGGTTTTTCGGCCGATTGAAAAAACACCATAAAGGCGAGGACTATTGTACCAACCAAAAAAGAAAAAAGGGCAGCTTGCAGCGGTGAATATAAATATTCACGCAATTGGCTGTTGATCGCTGTTTGAATGGTCATGGCGATGCCAATACCCATCGCGAGCGGCAGTAAGTACAATAAATGGCTGCTTATTTTCATCTTGTTATCAGCAAATTCTTTTTTAATATGATCAGTCTACTGTATTCGATCAGAGTTTTCACAAGCACTCTGATGCAGTCATGTTAAAATAAACAGTATTCTTCAACGCATTTTGAGCAATCTCCTTGGCTGAATTAAATCCTGCACTCGTTCCTTTGTCTTTATACATTCACATGCCGTGGTGTGTGCGTAAATGTCCATACTGTGACTTTAATTCGCATGCGGTGCCGAATGGTGAATTGTCTCTGGACTTAGAACAAGAATATTTACAGGCGTTGGTTGAAGACTTTAAAACCCAAGTCGATTTTGCTCAGGGCCGCCTGATTCATAGTGTATTTATTGGTGGCGGTACACCATCTTTGATTTCTGCCCAAGGTTATCAATGGTTATTTACTCAGCTCAAAGCATTGGTGCCATTTGAAAAGGGCTGTGAAATTACCTTGGAAGCCAATCCCGGTACGGTTGAGCACGATCCTTTTTCAGGTTATTTAGAGGCAGGGATTAATCGTTTATCTATCGGTGTGCAGAGTTTTAATACCGAGCAACTGAAAAAACTGGGTCGGATTCACTCGAATGACGATGCCATTTCTGCCATTCAGCATGCACGGGAAGCAGGTTTTGAACGGGTGAATGTCGATTTGATGCATGGCCTGCCTGAACAAGCGATTGAGCAAGCGCTTTTGGATTTGAAATTGGCTGTGGAAAATGGCGCAACACATGTGTCGTGGTATCAGTTGACGATTGAGCCGAATACGGTCTTTTTCCGCACCCAGCCGATTCTGCCTGTCGATGATGTGCTTGAAGAGATTCAAGCGCAGGGCGAAGCCTATTTAACAGCGCAAGGCTTTATCAATTATGAAGTGTCGGCATGGCGTAAAGAAAAGCCGTCGGCACACAATTTAAATTACTGGCAGTTTGGCGATTATTTGGCGATTGGCGCAGGCGCGCATGGTAAAGTGACCATGCCAGACGGGGTGTATCGTTTCCAAAAAACCCGATTGCCGAAAGACTATTTAGCCAAAGTACCTGCTGAACATCTTCAGTTTAAGCGCATCGAAGCAGCCGACATGCCTTTTGAATTTATGATGAATGCACTTCGTTTAAATCATGGGGTGGAAGCCAAGCTATATAGCGAGCGTACAGGGGAAAGTTTAGAGCCGATTGCCGAGTTATTGAACTCATTACGTGAACGTAAATTGATGGTCAGTGATCCAACACTTTTGTCTTGTACCGAGCAGGGACATATCTTTTTAAATTCAGTATTGGAAGAATTCCTGTAATGAAAGCTATATCAAACTTGTTTTAAAATTTGAGCGACAAGTAATTTTTCATATTCCGAATGTAATTTGCAGAATGTGTATGAAATTATTCAGTTGATAATTGAATTTACATGGCATAAAGGAACTTCAGAAAATGAAATATATTTTAACTGCGACGTTATTAACTATAGCTTTGGTGGGTTGCACCGATAAAAAAGCACCATCAGAACAAAATGTTGCAACAGAGGCAACGACCGCAACTGCACAAACAAACAAACGATGTTGCAGTATCTCAAGATGAGCAAGTGATTCACTTTACAGGGCCACAAGATCTTAGCCTTGAGTTAAAAACCAAAGATAATTTTGAAACCGCACAATTGACTGATAATTCTGATCGTGTGTATGAATTGAAACGAGGAGTTTCAGGAAGTGGTGTACGACTTGCCAACGACCAAGGTGTTTCAATTCACTTTAAGAACTTTAATGGTGTGAATGAAGGCACTGTTGAGTTGGTAAAAGATAAACCCATAGAGATTAAAGAATTTATTGCTGATAAAGCAAAGTAAATATTAAAAAAGACCGCATGAGCGGTCTTTTTTTAATTTAGCTTAACGATGTTTCGGTGGCATTGGCGGTAATTTATGCTGCGAAACAGGTTTGTGTTGATTGCCTTTAAAAGCTACTGCCTTATGATTTTGTTTGGCAAATTTTGCATGAGCTTGTTGATGCTCTTTTTTCACCATTTGCGGCCCAGCAGGTTTGTGATGTGTTGCTTTAGGCGGTACAGGTTTTTTATCGAAGTGTGCAGCAGGTAGCGGATTTTTATGATCGAATGCAGGCGCTGCCATTGCAGACATTGTCGCAGTTGTTGCAATCAGACCAATCATTAATGAAGACATCAATTTTTTCATGGTTACGCTCTCTATGAATCAATGAAGTCATCATAGGGGGAGGCTATGCAGAAGATATGAAGTTGTATGAGATACAAATGTAAAGCTAAAATTATGGAGTTAAATTTACTTTAAGTATTTAATATTTATTAAATAAAATTATGTTTTAGCGATAAGGTGTTCTATTTTTGTTGAAAAATACAACAATATTTCTCCATATAAAGTTCATCTTTATACATTGTTATTACCTCATGAAGAAATTAAGAATACTACTCGTAATTCCTATAGATCAAAATTAAAAGAGAAGACAAAAAAGACCGCCGAAGCGGTCTTTTTATAGAGTCATTTAACTCGGTTTAAAGCTTAGTAGTCAAAGCTAAAGTGTTCAGGAGCCAAAGAAGTCATGGTCTTCGATGGGTTAACCATTGCTTCAGCGTGACCTTGTGAGCGTGGTAATAGACGTTCAAAGTAGAAGTCAGCCACTTTGATTTTTGCTTTATAGAACTCAGGAACTTCTGCACCATTGCCTTCTGCTAATTTTTCAGAAGCTACGGCAGCTTGTTGTGCCCAGAAATAAGCCATCATCACGTAGCCAGAGAACATTAAGAAATCGACAGAAGCAGAAGATACGATGTCACGGTCTTTACGTGCTGCAAGCATGATACGAACCGTTAATGCATTCCACTGTGCGCAAAGCTTCGTTAAGTCCCACGCAAAACGACGCATGTATTTGTTACGTGCATGTTGACCACAGAACTTCAAGATTTCAGCTGTGTAGTCACGAATCACTTTACCTTTAGAGGTCAACAGAACTTTACGACCAATCAAGTCTAGTGCTTGAACGCCTGTTGTGCCTTCGTAGAGAGTAGAGATACGTGAGTCACGAACAATTTGTTCCATGCCCCATTCTTTAATATAACCATGACCGCCGTATACTTGCATACCATGGTTTGCAGCTTCATAACCCATTTCGGTTAGGAAACCTTTGAGAATCGGTGTGTAGAAGCCTAAGTGGTCATCATGTGCTTCAAACGCTGCTGTATCACCGCGGGTTAAAGCATCAGTCATTTTGTCCGCAATTTGAGCTGCATAGTAAATCATTGAACGGCCGCCTTCAGCGATCGCTTTTTGAGTTAAAAGCATACGACGTACGTCTGCATGGTGAATAATCGCATCGGCTACCTTTTCAGGATCTTTTTTACCTGAAAGTGCGCGCATAGACATACGTTCTTTGGCATATGGAAGAGCGCCTTGGAATGCCAATTCAGCATGTGCAATGCCTTGGATCGCTGTACCAATACGTGCAGTGTTCATAAAGGTGAACATTGCGTGTAGGCCTTTGTGTTTTTCACCGATCAAGTAGCCAATGGCATTATCAAAGTTCAGCACAGCTGTTGCCGAAGCACGGATCCCCATTTTGTGTTCAATCGAACCACACGTTACAGGATTGCGTTCGCCCACAGTACCATCTGCATTCACAAGGAATTTTGGAACGATGAATAATGAAATGCCTTTAGTACCTGCAGGTGCATCTGGAAGACGTGCAAGAACGATATGTACGATGTTCTCTGTTAAATCATGCTCACCCGCAGAGATGAAGATTTTTGTACCAGAAATTGCATAGCTACCATCAGCTTGAGGTTCCGCTTTGGTTTTTACCTGACCTAAGTCGGTACCGCATTGAGGTTCAGTTAAGCACATGGTGCCTGACCAAGTTCCAGCAACAAGATTCGGTAAATATTGGTTTTTCTGTTCTTCTGAACCAAATTGTAGAATGGTGTTGATACAACCTACGCTGAGACCTGGATACATTTGGAATGACCAGTTCGCTGTACCCATCATTTCAGATTTGATGAGATTCAACGACTGTGGCAAGTTTTGACCGCCAAATTCTTCAGGGAAAGACAGACCTTGCCAGCCACCCTGTACAAATTGGTCATAGGCTTCTTTAAACCCTTTTGGTGTTTTCACATCACCATTTTCAAAATGACAGCCTTCTTCATCACCCGTTTGGTTCAAAGGCGAAAGGATGTTTTCACAAAAATCCGCTGCACCTTCTAAAATCATGTCGACAGTGTCTGCATCAGCAGCTTCACCATTAGACAAAGTTTTGTAATGTGCTGGGTAATCGAGCACTTCATTCATTAAGAAACGAATATCGTGTAAAGGCGCTTTATATGCAGGCATAGTCTTAATCCTAATATCTAAATTTTTTTGGATTATCTGTATTGATGATTTGATTATTCATAATTTCATCTAAAAAACATTGATGAATACGCCCTTAAAAAATGTCAGAAAGGCGAATTGTAATATTTAACCAACATGTGAAAAATAAACTTCTGATAGACTTGATGTTGATCTTTTGATCATTTTTTTCTTTTAATAAATCATAAAGAACTTAGGTCTTTCGTACAATTATGCGATTAAAATATATAACACTTTGTTTACTGGGTTTGAGTATTACTGGGTGTGCTCAACATGTCATAAAAACCAATTCAACGGATCAGTCTCTCGGGCAACAAGCCACTCAAGGCTTAAACGCAATGTTTGAAAATGCCAGTTATGACATGAAAGGGCAATTTTCAATTCAGACAGATCTTCAGTTCGATGAAAAAAAGCCTGAAACCAAGTCAAAGCCTGCGATAAGCACACAGCCAGAGCTGGATCCTAAACTTAAAAAACAACTGGATCAGTTGATTAAAACCCAAAATATTCCGTTTAGCCAAAAAGAAAAGAAACAGCTCTATCAAGCCATTGCCAATGAATCGATCCCACCATCAGTGCGCTATAGCGATGAAGAGGATGGCGTTTCTCCGCAATCTAAAATTGCTCAATCACTGCTGAATGTATTGAATGATTTACAGTTTAGCTATAGCGGTTCAGTACATTTTAGAGAAAAACTTGCTGCCTTAACCTTGCAATTGAGTTATCAAAAACCGACCTTGCAGGTGAATGCACAGTTGCCGATGATCATTGATTTTAATCAACATAAATTTTATACCAACTACTTTGCGTTCATGCCTTTTATGGTGAATCGCGAAAGCCAAAGCAGCTTGGCTTATGTGGATTTTTCAAAACATAAAGAGACGATTGCTCAGTACGATTTGAAAAAATTTGCTGACTATTTAAAACAGATGAATGCTTTGCCCTATGTCTTGGCAGAGCCGAATCAAGTGCAAAATATTGCTTTAACACGTGATGAAAAAAATGCAGGGCTGACTAAAAAAATCCGCTATGTGGGTGATCTCGATGCGCTTTACACCCAGCTTGAACTTTTTGATTTTGTGAACGCCAACTATTACACCACGCAAATCAAAGGTCAGCGCAATAGTGACGCTGAGCAAGATGAATCTGTGGACGCTGCTGCGCATCTCAGTGCTTCCGAAGAGGCGATGGCTGCGGCTGAAGCGGCGGGAGGGACTGCAGTAGCGGCAGCAGCTGAGGATGAAGACTATGATGCGGCTTATGCATCTGTAGAACGTGTGAATGAGCTGCTCAATGCGAAAATGCATGGCCTGATGTATCACCAACACGAAACGGAAGACGAACAAACGTCTTCTGCCGCTGAATCTGCTGAAGAGGCGATTGATACTGCAAGTGCATATGCGGAGGCAACCGCGGGTGATGACGAAGAAGCCTATAGTTCGGATACTGAAGTAACCGAAGTTTATGCGGCTTCTGAGGAAGATGATGAAACAGCGAACTTATCTGAGGAAGTCTGTCAGGCCTTGATAAACACCAAACAGGTGCCGATTGGTAAAATCACATTGTGTCAGGATTATCAAGATGTTCGGGTGATACCACTGCAAGAAGATTCTGTACCATCGGCCTCTGCTGCGGACGCATCCAATACAGATTCTGAGATTGCGGACGCTGTTGAGCAGTTAAAACCAGTATTCCAGCAATATCAAAGTGAACAACTTGTCGATGTAAAACAATTCCAGCAATTATGGCAAAAGCATCAAGCTGAAATTGCGCAGGTGCTGAATGCAGAGGATAAAGCATCTTCGAATGTCGTGATGGATGTAGGCTTAGATCACAAAGGCCGCGTCCAAGTAATGGACTATCAATTGGCCTTTAATGAGCCACGTCTTGGTCAATTAAAGCTGAAAAGTAGCAACCAAATCTTGAATTATGGCAATGCGACTAAAATTGATCGTCAAGCCATGAAACAGGCAAAATCCATTGAGGAAGTCAGTAAAGATTCACTCTTTGAAAATATGTTGAAAGGCCTGCTTGCGCCAATCACGGGAAATGATCCTCTGCTTGCTGAAGCAGAAACTGCATCGGTCGATGATGTCCGTGCTGTAAATGAAGAAATCGAACTTCCTGAATATCTCAGTACTGTGGCATTGCAAAGTTATAAACGTCATCAATCTGAAGTGAAAGCCTATCAAGCGGCATTTGTCGTGGCATTTGCTAACTATCGCGCTCAGTATGTGCGTTATTACTCAGCCAATGATTTGAATGAAATTGCAGAAGTTTATGCGTATCGATTTGTTGATGGCTTAAAAGAGCCAACAGGCAATGCGCTGAAACGTTTAAATCAATTACGTGATAAGCATGCTTTGCATCGCTATCAAGACTTTGATGACTTAGGTTCTTCAGTCAATCATTATGTGCAGTCGGGGATTGGTGAGTACAAAGCTCAGGTTGAGTGGAAACAATTGCAAAAAACTTATAAGACTGATCAGGCGATTTTTGCACATTTATATCAACAAAACTTTTTAGCCAGTTATGAACTGGAAGGAACTGAAAAAGCGCATTTGGTGAAAGCATCAAAAATCTATGCGCAAGCCTTTGCTGATGATATCAAAGGAAAATTATCAGAAGCGTCATTGCAAGGCCTAGCAGCAGAACACGAAGAGTTGTTCAGCCAATCGGCTTATTATGAGACCTATAAGGCGATACAAAAACACAAGAACTAAGTTGGATCAAAAAAAGAACCTCAATTGAGGTTCTTTTTTTAGGTGTTTCGACTGCTCAGAAAGTGAATTGAGCAAATCATTTTGAATTATAGAAAGTCTTTTAGATCAGGTTTGACGCCATTCCAAATGGAAAAAGATTCAATCGCTTGACCAACCAACATGCCAAAACCTTCTGAGGTTGGAACATGGCGTGCTTTGGCTTGATCCAAAAATGTCGACGGTTTGCCATAGGCCATTTCATAAGCATGTGTAAATTGTAAAGCTTCAGGCAAAATCAGTGCATCACCCGTTAAACTGGCCGATGTTGCGTTAATCACCAGATCAAATTGACCTGCTAAGTCGGCGAGGGCAATGGCTGCAAGTTCAGCATTCGGTACAGCAGTTTTTAAGTCAGCGACCAATTGTTCAGCACGCGCTAAAGTACGGTTGGCAATCACGATTTTTTTGGCCCCAGCTTGTACCAGTGGGTAAATCACGCCACGTGTCGCACCGCCTGCACCAATGATCAATATATCGCTCTGTTCTAGATTCCAATCTAAGGCACGGATGGCATCGACTAGGCCTTGTCCATCGGTATTATCGCCATGGAGTACGCCATCTTGCATCCAAAGTGTATTGACCGCACCTGCAATTTTGGCACGTTCAGTAAGCACGGTACATTGTGCATACGCTTGTTCTTTAAACGGAACAGTGACATTCATACCGATACCACCTTCGGCAAAGAAGGATTCGACACTGTGCTGAAAACCATCGAGTGGCGCAAGTCGTTTGCTGTACTGAATGTCGAGGCCTGTTTTTTCAGCGAAGGCATGATGAAGTTCAGGTGAGCGTGATTGTTCAATCGGGTTGCCAATCACGGCAAATTGTTTGCTCATTGCACAGCGTCCATGTAGATGTGAAAGAGCAGACAATATACGCCAAAACCGAAGATGGCTAAAGTTCGGGCAGTCTTAAAATCGTGAAATAAAGGCGGAAAATTAAGGATTACAAATATCTAAGACGCTTTGAATCAAGATGCTCGCAGCACTGATGACTAGACCAATCAAGGCAACGACCATGAAGCCAATGGCCAAATTATCATTCAAAGACGTTTCGGAAAAAATATTGGTACTGATAGCGCTGATCAGCACAACAGCAAAGCTCCAAAACACCAAGGCAGTAAGACTGACTGCTTTTTTATTGAGTGTTTGATGTGTCATGTGCGTTGTACTCCGTACAAGAAAGTTACAGCCATAAGTTTATTGACACATTGTGCAATGACATAGCTTAAAGCTGTTTAAAAGATGTGTCATTGTTGAGCAATCTGATTACAAAGTAAATGCTTAAAAAATTTATTTATGCATCAAGATATTACATACAAATGAATACTCTAATCATCAGGTAATAAAAAGCCCCTGACGGACAGGGGCGAATACATGTTTATCGGTTTTATTTCAGCGTATTCAGCCAATCTTGCGGTTTTAAATAAAAGTCGGTGAGTTTTTTCTCGGCAGAATGTTCTTCCCATTCAGGACGATATGACCAGCCCGCCAAAGGTGGCATACTTACTAAAATGGATTCAATACGCCCACCAGTTTGTAAACCAAATAAGGTGCCACGGTCATAGACAAGGTTATATTCAACGTAACGACCACGACGGTAAAGTTGGAAGTCTCGTTGTGCTTCGGTATAGGCTTTGTCTTGGTTTCTTTGGAAGATCGGTAAAATTGCCTCTAAATAACCATTACCGACGGCCTGCATATATTTGAAACAGGTTTCAAAGTCCCATTGGTTGAGATCATCAAAGAATAAACCACCCACACCACGTTGTTCATCACGGTGTTTGAGATAGAAATAGTCATCACACCATTTCTTATGTTCATCATAGAGCGTATCGCTAAATGGGGCACAAAGATCATGGGCAGTTTGATGCCAAGACAAGACATCTTCATCATTTGGATAAAATGGAGTGAGGTCAAAACCACCGCCAAACCACCAAATCGGATCTTGTCCTTCTTTTTCCGCGACAAATAAACGCACATTGGCATGTGAGGTTGGGACGTTGGGGTTTTTCGGGTGAATTACCAATGACACGCCCATGGCTTGCGCTTTTGCACCTGCAATAGCGGGATGGCGTTCAGTCGCTGAGGCAGGTAATTTTGAAATGTTGATGTGCGAGAACATCACACCACCTTTTTCAATCACCGTCCCATTTTGTAGAACACGTGAGCGACCACCACCACCTTCAGGGCGCTCCCAGTCATCGATCGCAAATTCGGCACTTCCGCCACCAGCACGTTCTTGCTGTTCCAATGCGGCACAAATCCGTGCCTGTAAATCGCGAAGGAATTCATCTACACGTTGAATATCGGCTGAAGTTGGATTCTGCATGGTGACCTTTATTAAAATAATTTAAAGATAAGTGTCATCAAAGCATAAATTAGGTGAAAACTTAAGGCATTTTTCCCGATACTCAGCATCGGATCTTTGCTTTAAATCTAGATATCTAGTGATTAAACCAAAAGATCATGCAAAGTTAGCAGCAATTGCTCCGGCTGAAATTGAGCCTATTCCGACAAATTTGCTAGGTTGAATTCACATCTGAAGCTCAGCACAATAATCATCAGGTAGATTTAAATTGAATCTCATTGATTGAAATGGTGCATCGATGTCTCAGCAGGCGAGTTCTTTAATTCAAAAATACAATGTACCAGGTCCACGCTATACCAGTTATCCAACCGTGCCGTATTGGGAGGAAGCTGAATTTTCATTGCAACAGTGGAAACAGGGATTGAAGCGTTCATTTGATGAGACTAATCACAGCGAAGGCATCAGTCTGTACATCCATCTACCCTTTTGTGAAAGCTTATGTACGTTTTGTGGTTGCCATAAAAAAGTTACGAAAAAACATGAGATGGAGCTGCCTTATATTCAGGCGGTGCTGAAAGAATGGGACTTATATTGTCAGCTCTTGGTCGACCGGCCAATAATTAAAGAAATTCATTTGGGCGGGGGAACGCCTACTTTCTTTTCTCCTGAGCATCTCACCCAGTTGATTCAAGGGATTTTAGCGCAGGCAGATATTGCTGATGCACATGAATTTAGTTTTGAAGGGCATCCGAACAATACCACACGTGAGCATTTACAAGCCTTGTACGAAGTTGGGTTTCGACGCGTGAGCTATGGGGTGCAGGATTATAATGAAAAAGTGCAAAAAGCCATCCACCGTATTCAGCCCTTTGCACATGTTGAACAAGTAACACAGTGGGCACGTGATATTGGCTATACCTCTATTTCACATGATTTGGTTTTTGGTCTGCCATTTCAGGATTTAAACGATGTGTTGCATACCATTGAACAGACCACTCGTTTGATGCCAGATCGTCTAGCCTTTTATAGCTATGCACATGTGCCGTGGATTAAGGGCAATGGTCAGCGTGGTTTTAAAGATGCCGATGTCCCGAAAGATGATTTAAAGCGTCAATGCTATGAAGAAGGTAAAAAACAGCTACTGGCGCAGGGCTATCATGAAATTGGGATGGATCATTTTGCATTAACCCAAGATCCGATGTATCAAGCTTTTCAGCAGGGCAGTTTGCACCGTAATTTTATGGGCTATACCGCATCGAAAACCCAAGTGATGATTGGTCTCGGCTTATCTTCGATCAGTGATAGTTGGTACAGCTTTGCACAAAATGAAAAGAAAATTGAAGACTATTATGCACGTTTAGAGCAAAACCAAATTCCTGTTTATCGAGGTCATGTGCTGACTGAAGAAGACTTGATTATCCGTAAACATATTCTGAATTTGATGTGTACCTTCCAAACTTCTTGGGCAGGTCCAGAAAAGCAATTTCCTGAGCTTGATGAAGTATTAGCGCAATTGGCTGAAATGCAAGAAGATGGCTTGCTCGAGATTTTTGATCAGCATATTCAGGTGCGTGACGCAGGCAAGCCTTTTGTTCGCAATATCTGCATGGCTTTTGATTTACGATTAAAACGTCGTGTTCCTGAAAATCGTATTTTTTCGATGACGATTTGAATCTCCCCTAACCCCTCTTTAATAAAGAGGGGGAAGCCTCCCTTTTGTAAAGGGAGGTTTGGAGGGATTAATTTATGGAGAATTTATAGGATTTTTAAAAATCGTCCTTTTGATACATATGCGACATACGATCATGTTTGGTTTTTAAATATTGTTCGTTAAAGGGATTTAAACCCACAGTCAGCGGAACGCGATCAACGACATTCACGCCTTGCTCTTGTAGCGCTTCAATTTTTAACGGGTTATTGGTAATGAGACGCACCGCAGTAATGTTGAGATGATTCAACATGATAGGACACATATCATAACGACGTGCATCGGCAGGAAGATCCAATAATAAATTGGCATCGACTGTGTCATGGCCTTGGTCTTGTAGGGCGTAAGCACGAATTTTATTGGTCAAGCCAATACCACGACCTTCTTGGCGTAAATATAAAATCACCCCTTGACCTGCATCATTAATTAATTTTTGGGTCGCTTGAAGCTGTGGGCCACAGTCACATTTGAGTGAAGCGAAGGCATCACCGGTGAGGCATTCGGAGTGGATACGAACTAAAACAGGTTCAGTGGGAGCTTGTTCTAGTCCTTTAGAGAGTGCGACGTGTTCTTCACCGGTTTCAGGATCCTGAAAAACCGTAATATTGAATTCACCAAAAGCGGTCGGTAATCTTGACGTTGCGACAAATTCTATAGGCACTGCTTAACCCGTTTATTCGATTATAAATTGGCTAAAGTATAGCGTAATGCTTGGACATTGGTAGAATTGCAACGACGAATTTATGCAGAACATTTTCTTTTTTGTATAAAGCGAACGATAATAGTTGATAAATAGGAAGATTATTCAGGATAATCTGACTCATTCAAAATCTCCCCAACGAGATCATTGCTAAAAATTACATCGCTACAAGTTTGGCTGATTGTAAGGTGATACAATTCGACGATATGATCGAGTTACCCATTTAGACCGAGCTTAGGAATTTGCCAGGCTTTAGAAGGCTTTGCCACATTATGCTGTATAAAGAAATACCATTTCAACGCCCTGTAACACCGTTGCTGGATACGATTAACCATCCTCAACAACTTCGTTTACTCGAGCGCAGCCAATTAGAGCAAGTGGCGGATGAGTTACGTCAATTTATTTTGTATGCGGCCGGACAAAGTGGTGGGCATTTTGGTGCCAATCTTGGGGTGATCGAATTAACCGTGGCATTACATTATTGTTTTGATACACCACGTGATCGTCTGATTTGGGATGTGGGTCATCAAGCCTACCCGCATAAAGCCTTAACGGGTCGTCGTGAACAATTAGTGACGATTCGTGCTAAAGATGGTTTGGCAGCGTTTCCTGCCCGTGAAGAATCTGAATTTGACACCTTTGGTGTAGGCCATTCATCAACTGCGATTTCTGCTGGTCTTGGGATGTCATTGGCACGTCGCTTCAAGCAAGATCCCTGTCATGTGGTTGCAATCGTGGGTGATGGCGCGATGACAGCGGGCATGGCTTTTGAAGCCATGAACGATGCGGTGGCACACAATGCTGACCTCATGGTGGTATTGAACGACAATGATATGTCGATCTCATGCAGTACCGGTGGTTTTGCCAAACATTTGGCTGCGATTTGGGAAAGTGGTCAATCGGTGAATATTTCTGAAAATGGCGAAGCCTATATTCAACCGCATCCTGAATGGGCGTATAACTCACGCCTACATTGTGCTGCGACCGATGCTGCAGATAACTTATTTAAAGCCATTGGCTTTAACTACTTTGGTCCTTTTGATGGGCACGATGTTGAACAATTAACACATGTGTTTGAAGCCTTAAAAAAACGCACAGGCCCACGTTTAGTGCATGTCTATACCAAAAAAGGTAAAGGCTTTGCACCTGCCGAAGCAGATCAAATCAAATACCATGCCATCAGTAAAGTGAATGCACCCGTTGCAGTGGCAACTGCACCGAAATATTCAGATGTTTTTGGTCAGTGGTTATGTGATGAAGCTGCACAGGATGATCGTTTATTGGCGATTACCCCAGCGATGTGTGAAGGTTCAGGCATGGTGCAATTTGCCAAGCAGTTTCCTGAGCGTTTCTTTGATGTTGCCATTGCAGAACAACATGCGGTGACTTTGGCTGCGGGGATGGCCTGTGAAGGGGTAAAACCGGTTGTTGCAATCTATTCAACCTTCTTACAACGTGGTTATGATCAACTGATTCATGACGTCGCTTTGCAAAATCTTGATGTGACATTTGGTATCGACCGTGCAGGTTTGGTTGGTGAAGATGGCCCAACGCATGCCGGTGCATATGATTATGCCTTTATGCGTACCGTGCCAAACATGGTGATCATGGCGCCGAAAGACGAAAATGAATGTCGTCAAATGTTGCATACGGCTTATTTGTATAAAGGCCCAGCGGCGGTACGTTACCCACGTGGTAATGGACTGGGTGTTGAGATTCAGCAAGAGATGACCGAGCTTGAAATTGGCCGTGGTGAAATTCTTGCAAACTTCAATGATCAGCAAGATGACACCATTTCTATTCTGGCTTTCGGTAGTCGTGTTCAAGCGGCACTAGAGGCAGGACAGGCTTTAGCGACAAAGCTAGATGTGGCTGTACGTGTGATTAATATGCGCTTCGTGAAGCCATTAGATACACAGTTGATCGATCAAATCGCAGCAAGTACGCAACTGTTTGTGACAGTTGAAGAGCATGCAGTCATGGCGGGTGCGGGCAGTGCAGTAAATGAATATTTAGCCCAAGCAGGCGTGGTTAAGCCTGTGCTGAATTTAGGTTTGGCTGACGAGTTCATGCATCAAGCAACACATGCTCAAATGTTGCATCAGGCTGGACTGGATGCTGAAGGCATTGGCGCTTCAGTGACACAGAGCTGGCTAAAACATAAGCAAACAGTGGTTTGTTGAATTTCTAATTTTTAGAAACATTTTTTCCCTAAAAGCCCTTATATTTGATAAGATATAAGGGCTTTTATGCATTATTCTTTATCAGTATCTTCAAATTTGTAGTGGGTGTTCAATGGAACCTATGGTGGTTATGGCTGCGCGTGCGGCTCAATTAGTTGGTCAAGAGCTTTTAAAAGCGCATCAAAATCGTCATAAACTCGATCTACAAGTCGAAGAAAAAGGAATTGATGGTCCAGTAACGCGTGTAGACCGTTATTTGGAACAATTGACTATCGATACCCTACGTAAAAGCTATAAAAATCACAGTTTCCTAGGCGAAGAGTTTGGTCTTCAAGAAGGCAAAGGTCACGACGCTGATTGGTGTTGGATCATCGACCCACTTGATGGCACATTAAACTTCGTTAATGGTGTTCCACATTTCTGTATCTCTATTGCAGTTCAACATAAAGGTGTAACTCAACACGGTGTTATTTATGACCCTGTGAAAGATGAGTTGTTCTCTGCAAGCCGTGGTCGCGGTGCGATGATGAATCAACGTCGTATTCGTGTAAATGTAAAAGACAGCTTAGAAAACACTTTCCTTTCAGTGGGTCATGCGTATCGTAAAATTCGTAATGGCGAAGTGGTTTCTTATGCGAAAAACCATTTCAACTCATTGTTAAATGTGACTGAAGCCGGTGCTCAATACCGTCGTTCAGGTTCTGCTGCTCTTGATCTAGCATATGTTGCTGCCGGTCGTTTCGATGGTTATTTCGAACTTGGTTTGAAACCTTGGGACATCGCTGCGGGTGAACTTATTGTGAAAGAAGCGGGTGGTACTGTGGTTGATGCTCGTGGTGGTAACGACTCAATGGACAATGGTCAAGTACTTGCATGTTCTATGAAAATGCTTAAACCGCTTATGCAAGCTGTTGTTCCAGCTTGGGGTGAAGCTGCTAAATAATAGAACGCTTAGTTCGAGTTTATTGACAGAATAATGAAATAAAGCCCTCTTTATGAGGGCTTTATTTTTGTCTAATCGGTCAAAAATAATGGCTTAAACACCTATAATTTAAAGCTTCTTACAAAAAATATTCTGAAGTTGACTAAAACAGGTGACATTTAAAAACTTTCTGCTATAATCCCCGCACGCACTAAATTTCGTTCATTACCTGAACATTCTCTTCTATCATTGTGTATGCGCGTTCCGGTCCAAAGAGAGGACGATATTTCGCGCCCCACCCAATCGCTAAGCGATTCCTTCAGGTTGCGGCTGTAATCATGTGTGCGTTATACGCATCGTCGTTCTCGGATCGCCGCTGATTCTATATTTTCAGCGTCTTTTGCTGTGCCGCTTTTTGCCGATGTCCATCTGAATTTATATTTTTAATGGAGCACCCATTTTTGGGGTGAAATACTCTATGAGCAAAACTTTTGCTGATTTTCCTTTACATGAGTCGTTACAACTAGCATTACAAGGTCTAGGTTTTACTACTCCGACTCCAGTGCAAGAACAATCAATTCCAGCTGCATTAGAAGGTAAAGACCTTCTTGTATCAAGCCAAACTGGTTCTGGTAAAACTGCTGCATTCTTACTCCCAACTGTGAATGCATTAGCTGGTCAAGACACATTGATGTCTTTCAAAGATCGCATGAAAGCGGTTACTGCACCTTCTATTCTTGTACTTTGTCCTACTCGTGAATTGGCTCAACAGGTAAGCCAAGACGCAATTGCTTTAGTACGCCACATGAAAGGTGTTCGTATTGCTGCAATCATGGGTGGTATGCCTTTCGGTAAACAAATCCAACAGCTTAAAGGTGCACAAGTTGTCGTAGCGACTCCAGGTCGTTTACTTGACCTTGTTAACCGTCGTCAAATTAAATTAGACAACGTTGATGCGTTAATCGTTGACGAAGCTGACCGTATGCTTGACTTAGGTTTCTCTGAAGACCTAGAAGCGATCAGCGACTTGGCTGCTAACCGTAAACAAACATTAATGTTCTCTGCAACATTTGCGCCGCGTATCATTACACTTGCAGAACGCATGATGAATGATCCACAGCGTATTGCGATTGAAACTGGTCACTCTACAAATACTGACATTGCTCAGACTCTTCACTGGACTGACGGTTTCGAACATAAGAAAAAACTTTTGACTCACTGGTTATCTGATGAGTCTGTAGATCAAGCAGTTGTATTCGCATCTACTCAAGAAGATACAGATATGTTGGCCGAAGAACTTGCAGAAGCAGGTCACTCAGTTGTTGCTCTTCACGGTGCAATGCCACAAACTGTACGTAACCGTCGTTTACGTAGCATTCGTGAAGGTCGTGCAAAAATCTTAGTTGCGACTGACGTTGCTGCACGTGGTCTAGACGTACCAACTATTTCTCACGTAATTAACTTCGGTCTTCCAATGAAGAACGAAGACTATGTACACCGTATCGGTCGTACAGGTCGTGCGGGCCGTACTGGTAACGCGATTACTTTAGCGACTTACCGTGAACGCGGTAAAATCCGTGCTTTAGAAGACTTCTTAGATGCACGTTTAAATGTATCTGAAATTGAAGGTCTTGAGCCATCTCCACCTCCTGCACGTGGTAGCCGTGATGGCGGTCGTGGTCGTCGTGATGGCGGTCGCGGTGGTCGTGGTGGTTTCGGTGGCGGTCGTCGTTTTGAAGGTGAATCAAACTTCAAACGTCGTGAAGGCAACCGTGATGGCGAACGTCGTTCATTCGGTGGCGAAGATCGTCCACGTCGCGAATACAACAACGATCGTCCACGTCGTGAAGGCGGTTTCGAAGATCGTCCACGTCGCGAATTTAACAACGATCGTCCACGTCGCGAATTTAACAACGATCGTCCACGTCGTGAAGGCGGTTTTGAAGATCGTCCACGTCGCGAATTTAACAGCGATCGTCCACGTCGTGAAGGTGGTTTTGACCGTCGTTCTAACGATGACAACCGTGGTAACCGTGTAGATTATAAACCAGCTCGTGAAGGTTATGGCGATCGTCCAAAACGTTCATTTGGTGAAGATCGTCCACGTCGTGAATTCAACGGTGACCGTCCTCAACGTTCATTTGGTGAAGATCGTCCAAAACGTTTCGGCGATGACCGTCCAAAACGTTTCGGTGATGATAAACCACGTGGCGAACGCACTTTCGGTGAAGACCGTCCACGTCGTAAATTCAATGACTAATTGAATTTCGAAAGAAATATCGAAAAAACCGGTGGAAACACCGGTTTTTTTTATGGATTTAAATTAGCTTTTTAATCAGAAAAATGTATACTTGATCAAACTTTATGTGTTTAATGATAATTAATATGAACGGAAACGCGTTGGCAAATATGCGTACAGTGATGATCGAGGTACTTATGCCTTATATCGGTTTGACACTCTTATTGTGTAATATCGTTTACTATATATACAATTATTTTAACTAAATTCTTCTATTGGGTTGAAAGCAGCCTCTATAAAATCGCATTAATAATAAAAAACAATTTACCTGATGGAATGCAGGGATATGCGCTCATGCAATGGTAACATTTTAAACTTCAATCCTTTATAGTATGCATGCTGAAAAAAATGCAGGAAAATCCTCAGCTATGAATAATCAAACGTCTTCTCAGACTCAGGCACTGATCGAAGTGAAAAACCTGAGTTTTAAGCGAGGAGAGCGCGTCATTTATGACAATGTCAGTTTAAAAATTCGTCGTGGTCAGATCACTGCAATTATGGGTCCATCTGGTACAGGTAAAACGACTTTACTCCGTTTAATTGGTGGTCAATTGACTCCCGATAATGGAGAAGTGTTGCTTGATGGGCAGGACATTGCACAGATGTCACGTCAGGAACTCTTCGCTGCGCGTGCGCGTATGGGGATGCTGTTTCAGAGCGGCGCATTATTTACCGATATGTCGGTATATGAAAACGTAGCCTTTCCAATTCGTGCGCATACCAAGTTGCCAAAGCATTTGATCGCTGAAATTGTTGCGTTGAAATTAGAGTCTGTTGGTTTACGTGGTGCAGAAAAAATGATGCCCTCTGAACTTTCAGGTGGTATGAATCGTCGTGTGGCTTTGGCCCGTGCAATTGCACTCGATCCTGAGCTGATCATGTATGACGAACCCTTTGCAGGGCAAGACCCGATTGTGATGGGGGTTTTAACTCGCTTGATTCGTTCGCTACGTGAAGCTTTAGATCTAACCACGATTATTGTTTCGCATGATGTGGCTGAAACATTATCAATTGCAGATTACATCTATGTTGTGGCTGAAGGGAAAGTGCAGGGCGAGGGAACACCTGAGCAGTTAAAAGCACATGCTTCGCCTTTTGTGAAGCAGTTCTTGACGGGTTCGGTAGAAGGTCCGGTCGATTATCAATTCAGTCATCAGCCCTATTTAAATCATGAGGTTCGTTCATGAATGCTATTGCCGCATTAGGTAGACGCGTTATTGAACGTGTTCAAGGAATTGGCGTAGCAACGATTATGCTACTACAAATTCTATTTTCGATGCCAACATGGTTGGGTGTACGTTTATTCATATACCAGATGTACCGTGTCGGTGTGCTGTCGCTGTTGATTATTGTCGTGTCAGGCTTATTTATTGGTTCTGTACTCGGTTTGCAGATGTACAGCATTCTGTCGACCTTTGGTAGTGAGGCAATGTTGGGTACTGCAGTTGCATTGACCTTACTGCGTGAACTTGCACCTGTAGTTGCAGCTTTACTATTTGCTGGTCGTGCAGGTTCTGCATTAACAGCAGAAATTGGCTTAATGAAAGCCACTGAGCAATTGTCCAGTATGGAAATGATTGGTGTTGATCCACTAAAACGTGTGATTTCACCGCGCTTATGGGCAGGTGTTTTTAGTTTACCTATGCTCTCTGTGATCTTTGCCGCGGTCGGCATCATGGGTGGTAAATTGGTGGGTGTTGATTTTCTGGGTGCAGATGAAGGCTCTTATTGGAGTGGCATCGAGAACAGTGTGCAATTCTTTAAAGACGTCTTTAATGGCACCATCATCAAAAGTTTTGTTTTTGCATTAATTTGTACATGGATTGCGGTCTATCAGGGTTATGCCTGTGTCCCAACTTCAGAAGGTATTGCAACGTCGACCACACGTACTGTCGTGTATTCTTCGTTGTGTGTTTTAGGATCAGATTTCGTGTTGACTGCGGTCATGTTCGGAGGTATTTAATGAAATCACGTACGAGTGAACTGGCCGTCGGTTTTTTTGTCATTCTTTTTGCTATCGCTATTTTCTTCTTGGCGATGCGTGTGAGTGGTTTGGTCGGCAATAACATCGAAGACAGTTATGAATTGACCGCGACATTTGAAAATGTAAACGGGATTAAACCCCGTGCCAAAGTCACCTTAAGCGGTGTCAAAGTCGGTCAAGTGGAGTCGTTGAAACTCGATCCTGTGACGCGCTTAGTGACAGCACATCTGATTATGGATGGCTCATTAACCTCTTATAACGCAGAACAATTAAAAGAAGTGCAAAAGAATGCACTCGAAGAACTGCGTTACACATCAGATTATGAAGCAGCAACACCTGCGAAACAAAAAGAAATGGAACAGCAACTGATTGCTAACATGAAATCCATCACCAATATCGATGAAGATGCTTACATTATGGTCGCAACCAATGGTTTATTGGGCGAGAAATATTTGAAAATTGTACCGGGTGGTGGTGTCAACTTCTTAAAACGTGGTGACCAAATTGGTAATACCCAAGGTACGATGGAAATCGAAGATTTGGTGTCTAAATTTGTGACCGGTGGTGCAGGGAACAAATCTGACAGCACAGCAGAAGCTGAACAAAAAACAGAAGCTGCTGACACAACAACGGCAGAAGAACCTGCATTTGTTGAATAATTTTTAGGAGAAATTAAGTGAACACATTGTTAAAACATACGCTTACAGCAAGTATCTTATCAACTATGATGGCAGGTACAGCTTTTGCTGCTCCAAGCGAAGCACCACCTGCATTTGTAAAAAAAGTGGCTGATGGCCTCATTACACGTTTAAAAGCAGACCACGCAAAACTACAAAATAACCCTGCGGCTGTGAAAACGATTGTTCGTCAAAACTTAGACCCGTATATCGATTCACAAGCGTTCACACGTATCGTGATGGGTACGTATGCCACTAATCAATATAGCTCAGCGGCTCAACGTGCACAGTTTGAACGTAACTTCCGTGCAACGCTGATCGAAAATTATGGTTCAGCTTTTGCCAAGTTTAGTAACCAAACGTATAGCATGCGTCCATATAAAGCGTCGAACAGTAAGAACCCTGTTGTAACGATTGATTTCCATAACAACGGTGAAAAAATTCCAGTCTCTTTCCAGTTGGCGGATAAAGGTTCACAATGGAAAATCCGTAATATCAACGTTTCGGGTATCGACCTAGGCTTACAATTCCGTAATCAGTTTGCGGCAACTGTAAAACGTAATGGCGGTAACATTGATAAAGCAATTGCGAACTTCAAACCTGATGCTGACGCAGCATTGGACAAGAAAAAATAAGATAGGTGATGTGTGATTAAATTTCATCAACAAGAATTGATGGTTTCAGGCAAAATCGATTACAACAATGCCGAATTGTATTATCAAGACGGCTTGAAGTTGATTCAACAACAGCAAGCTTTTCCCTTAGTGGTCAATCTTGCTGAGCTTGAGCATGGCAGTACTTTGGCTTTAGCTGTTTTGGTCCGTTGGTTACGTCAAACGCCAAAAGCGCAAGGTTTGCAGTTTAAAGCAGTCCCTGAAAAAATGATGAAGATTATTCAAGCCTGTCATCTTGAGCATGACTTGCAATTGATCTAAATAAAAAAAGCACCGTAAGGTGCTTTTTTTATTGCAGTGCGATAAGAAGTTCTCGCAAGTCTACGCAATAGGAACGGATTAAATCCATTTCTTCCAGCGGAAGTACATCAATGGGCCAATAAAGAATGCCACGATGATTAAGCTGACCACGATAAAACTGGTTGTACCATGTGCGAAGGGCAGTACATCTGTGTTCATCCCATAGACGCTAGCCACTAACATCGGTGGTGCAAGCATACTTGGTAAAATCGAGAATCGACGAATCGTATCATTCTGTTCGGTGTTAATGAACCCAGAGGTGGTATCCAGTAAGAATCGAACCTTTTGGAACAAGAAAGCATCATGCTCAACAAGAGAGCGCACGTCTTCACTGAGTTCTCGGATGTCGGCATCATAAATATGACTGCCCAAGGCCCGAGGACGTGACAGGAAGGTGAGAACACGACGTAAGTCGATCAGACACAGCTGAGCTTTCCCGAGCATATCTTCTAAATGCGCAAGTCGGGTAATCATGTCATCTAAGTCTAAAATCATCTCACGATGACGGTTATTCAGCACTTCTGTGGAATACTTTTCTAAGTCCTTGTGGATATCTTCCAAGATATCCGCAAGCTCATCGAGTTTGGCTTCTAAAAGACCCAATAAAATCCAAGTTGGATCTTTATAGTCAATTTCATAGTCATTACGACGCGCACGGGCACGAAAGGCACGGAAAGCCACCAGCTTTTCACCCCGTAAAGTGAATAAGCGCTCTTTATGCAAAATAAAGGCAACTGTCTGCACGGTAGCTAAGGTGCTGGCATTTTCTTCGGGTTCGCCATCGACCTGAAAATTTTTATTTTTCGTTAAAAAATAGGTGCTGATGTGCAAAATACCGTCGTCATCACGGTAGAATCGTGCACTCGACGAAATATCTTCTAATGATTTTAATGTAGGTAAATTTTGATCATAGGCATCCATAATCCATTGCTGCTCTTCCTGAGACGGGGCAATGAGATCGAGCCAGACTAAATCCTGATGTAAATCGAAGTCACCATTGATGGTGACATCTTCCAGGCTACCGCGCTCTGTGGCGTAAAAGGCTTCAAGCATGTTGTCTTTTCCCCTTACGCAGTAAGTTAAAAATGAATGGGTGTATTTTAGACAAGGATTTGCTGAAAAACACTGTTCTAATGCTTAATTTATGAAAAAATCTGTTTAAAGTTGATTTTTCCAGCATAGCGTTCCTGATCTGATGGTGATTATAAATGAAATCTATCGCAATTTTCTGTGGTTCCGCCCTTGGTAACAATCCTGCCTATTTACAGGTGGCTGAAAATGTCGGTCGTCATTTGGCGGCACAAGGCATCACACTGGTCTATGGTGGTGGTCGTTCAGGTTTGATGGGGGTTGTGGCAGATAGTGCTTTGCGTGCAGGCGGGCAAGTCATTGGGGTGATTCCAAAAGTCCTGGTCGATAAAGAATTGGCGCATCCAGATTTAACCGAATTGCATGTAGTAGAAAATATGCAACAACGGAAAACCAAAATGTCTGAACTCTCGGATGGTTTTGTGGCGATTCCAGGTGGAGCAGGCACCTTAGAGGAAATTTTTGAGCAGTGGACGTGGGCTCAATTGGGCATTCATTTAAAGCCATGTGCCTTTCTCAATGTAGATGGTTTTTATGACGATTTATTGAATTTTCTGAAAACAACTGCAGAAAAAGGCTTTACCCATCCGCGTTTTATCGAAGGCTTAATTGCAGAAGATAATATTGAAACGATTGTTGAGAAATTTCAACATTTCACTGCGCCAGAGCCGAAATGGGGCATGGTTGAACGTACAGCCTTTATCGCGGATTTGGAACAAGATTGATGAAAACCATAACCGTTGCCGCAGCCATTATTTTAAATGAACAGCATGAACTCTTAGTGGTTCGTAAAAAGCACACGGCATTCTTTATGCAAGTGGGTGGCAAGTTGGAACCCAATGAAGCCCCTGAAATTACCATGCTACGTGAAATTCAGGAAGAAATAGGCTGCGCTGCGCAGATTGAGCAATTCATTGGTCGTTTTGAAACGGCAGCTGCCAACGAAGCCAATCATCTATTGGTGAGTTATGTCTATCTGGTTCAGTTGCAAGGTGAACCGAAAATTGATGCGGAAATTGCAGCGATGCAATGGGTCAGCTTAGATGATAAACAAACAAAACTCGCACCTTTAACACGTGAGGTGGTGATTCCTTGGGTGAAGCAGCAGGCGCGATCTCTTGCTGAAAGCTAAACTGCTTCGCTTGTTCATTTTCTTTAGAGGTTGATGTTTGAAACTAAGGCTGTGCCGCAGCAATGCATGCGGCATATACCTGCGTGCAATGTAGCTGATGTAACAGCGTACTTAATGCATGGATTGAACTCCCCGTGGTCACCACATCATCGATAATGAGGACTTTACGGAAACGGTGTTTTTCAGTTGGGTCGATAATAAATTGCTGTTCGATATTTTCTAGGCGTTCTAGCCGACTTAAACCTTTTTGAGCGTGCTGTGCTTGACGAATCACTGGTTGCCAAACAGGGATGCGCAATTGCTTTGCTATCATGTGTGCAACGAGCAGCATTTGGTTGTATCCACGGTCTTTAAGGCGTTCAACTGAAATAGGCATGGGCACGATGGCTTGAACCCTAGCTAAGCGCAAGCTTAAAAGGCTCTGTGCCAGTAAATTTTGATAGTGCAATTGTTGCTCATACTTATAGTTTTGAATGATGCGATCTATAGGGAAATCATAGTAAAAGGCACAAGAGATGCTGTGTTCATGGCGATCAACCGCTTGTTTAAACCAAGGCAGTTGTGCCCAGCAGTCGGTACAAAGCGAATGATGTTGTTGTCGATCGATACCGCAGAGCAGGCAAGGGGAAACGCTCTGTATTCCTTTTTGGATGAAGTGTTGGATAGATTGGAGCATGTTTTTATTCTAATCATTCTTTTTTGAGTATTTTGCACAGTTCGTGGTGAAGTGCAATCACAACACCACAGCAACCTGTTCGACAAGCTTATTGGTTCAAGCCAATCTGTATAATTAGGATGATCGATCTGTCATCCTAATAATTATTATACATAGGCGTATCGAGGAGCTTCCGGCAGCCATCGTTTTAAAAGCGCTTGAGCCTGTGCAGGATAGTCATTCAGGACTTGTTGAGCCACATAGTGAGCCTGATTGAGTAAATGGTCATCTCGCTCTAATTTTGCTACACGAAAGCCCATATCGCCCGTTTGTTTAGTGCCGAGGAGCTCACCGGGGCCGCGAATTTCCAAATCTTTTTCAGCAATAATAAAGCCGTCATTGGTCTCGCGCATAATGCGTAAACGCTCTTGCCCATTTTGCGACAAGGGATTTTTATACAGCAAGGCACAGAAACTGGCTTTGGCACCACGCCCTACACGACCACGTAGCTGATGTAGTTGTGAAAGCCCTAGGCGTTCTGCATTTTCAATCACCATGATTGAGGCGTTCGGGACGTCAACACCGACTTCAATGACGGTGGTTGCAATTAGTAATTGCAATTCATTATTTTTAAATTGCTGCATCACTGCTTGCTTTTCATCGGCCTTCATTTTGCCGTGAACCAGACCAATATTGAGGTCTGGGAAGCGTTCTTTAATTTCATTAAAAGTTGCTTCAGCGGCTTGAGCATCTAAGGTTTCGGATTGTTCCACTAGGGTACAGACCCAATAGGCTTGTTTGCCTTCAGCACAATTGCTGGCAATCCGCTGTAGCACTTCTTCACGACGATCCAGTGGAATGGTGACCGTTTGAATCGGTGTACGACCGGGTGGTAGTTCATCAATGACAGAGGTGTCTAAGTCGCCATAAGCCGACATCGCCAAGGTACGAGGAATAGGGGTTGCTGTCATCACCAGTTGATGCGGTGTCATGCCATTGAGACCTTTGTTTCGTAGCGCCAAACGCTGATCGACACCAAAACGGTGTTGTTCATCAATAATCACTAAACCCAATTTGGCAAATTGAACATTGTCCTGAAATAAAGCATGCGTGCCGACCACTAAATTGGCTGAACCATCTTGAATACTTTGTTCTGCCGCAGCTCGAGCCTTACCTTTTTGTTTGCCGGAAAGCCAAGACACGGTCAGTCCCATAGGCTCAAACCATTTTTTGAAATTTAGATAATGTTGTTCGGCCAAAATTTCTGTCGGCGCCATCATGGCCACTTGCCAACCTTCCTCAAGCGCATGACAGGCTGCAACGCCTGCAACCAAGGTTTTACCTGCACCTACATCGCCTTGTACGAGTCGTAGCATAGGTTTGTTCTTTTTCAGATCGACCGCAATTTCTTTGGACACGCGTTTTTGTGCGCCGGTCATTTCAAACGGTAGTGTACTTAAAAGCTGTTTGGTGAAGTTCTTACTTGCAGAGAATGACGGTGCTTCGATTTGTTGAATATAAGCACGGCGGCTGAGCAAACTGACCTGATGGGCAACCAATTCTTCGAAAATTAAACGTTGCTGTGCAGGATGAGAACCTTGGCTGAGTTGCAACATATTGGCATCGACAGGGGGGTGATGAATATAGTCCAGTGCTTGTTTTAGGGCATAGCCATTGGTGAATTTTTCTGGCAATAATTCAGGTAAGTCATCACTATATAACTGTAGTGCTTGTTTGACGTATTCACGCAGTTTGGGCTGTGTTAAGCCTTCAGTTGCAGGGTAAATCGCAGTGAGTTGGGTTTGAGGTAAAGGCGTGTGTTCAGTAATCACCTGTAGTTCAGGATGATACATTTCTAAGCCACGAGCACCAACACGGACTTCACCAAAAATCCGTAAACGATTTCCCGGTTTTACCCGATCAGTAATGCCTTTGTAGATATGGTAAAAACGTAAAGTGACTTTGCCACAATCGTCATCCAAAAGGGCGGCCATCGATTTACGCTTACCGGGTGGGAAGTCGATACTTTTGACTGTACCTTCCAGTAAATAACTTCGACCCACGGTCAATTGGTTCATGGGGATGATCGTGCTACGATCTTCATAGTCGCGTGGCAGATGAAACAAAAGATCATCTGTCGTGAAAATATTTAGTTTTTCAAGTAAAGCAGCGGCGGCATTGCCAACCCCTTGCAATTGATGGACGGCAGCCATGTCCCCTCAACTTCGGTTTATATGATCTAAATGGATCAGTTCTGAGAATAGGTCGTTTGATGCATATTCTATTTATCGGTTATGGTAAAACATCGCAACGTGTTGCTAAACAATTATTTCAGCAAGGTCACCAAATTACCACAGTGAGTCGTAGTGTAAAAGAGGATGATTTTACAGAACATTTAATCCAGGATATTCACCAACTGGATTTATCGCAGGTTCAACCGATTGATGCTGTCTATGTTCTTTTGGCTCCTGCACGTCATGCTCAATTCAATGCTGTGGATGCTTATCGATACACTTATGTCGATTCTGTACAGCCGATTGTTCAAGCATTAGCAAGTCATCCAATACAACGTTTAATCGTGGTGTCGTCCACTCGTGTCTATGGTGAGCATGCGGGGGAGCACATTGATGATGACACTGTGCCACAACCGATCGATGAGCAGGGGATGTTGTTACTTGAAATGGAGCATCACTACTCACTAGCATTTCCTACTGAATGCGTGATCGTACGTCCATCTGGGATTTATGGCACATCGACAGCGCGAATGCGTAAACTAGCAGAAACGACTAATCGCTATCCCAATATCCATTGGTCCAATCGAATACATATCGAAGATTTGGCAAATTTTCTGTGTCATCTACTCCACGTGGAACATCCTGAAAAATCATATATTTGTACTAATAACCAACCTCAACCTTTGCATGAGCGAATCTTAGAATTGCAAAGAGCTATGCATTTACCCGAATTGGTTTTAGAGAGCGAAGCAGAAACAGGGAAAAAGATTTATGCAACGTGGATGATGGAGAGTGGTTTTAAGTTAGCGCACAATTGATTTTGATGTGTATGTAAAATTGACGTGACGTATAAAATTCAGTGCGGCTTTGTGAGTGTAAAAAGAAATTCTATAAATGAATAAGATAGGTCTTTTACAACATGTATTGTTCAAATTTTCGAATGGATCTCAAAGGATAAAATTTAAATAATGACAAAATCATTTGCTGAACTTACTCAGAATTTACCCCATAGACCGATTTTGGAAAAAGCTTTGAGTTATTTTGAGAATTTACCAAAGATCTCTATTGATTGTGGTTGTGGTGCAGGAAATGAATCATCATTTCTACTCCGTCATAATTTTAAAGTATATGCATTTGATCCAACTGTTGAAGCTAAAAATATCTGTCTAAGTAAATTTAAAGACAATAAGAATTTTTTATTTTCTAATCAGGCCTTTGAAGACTATAGCTTTCCTGAAGCTAGTTTAATTATTGCTTTATTCAGTTTATTTTTTTGTTCTAGGGATTCGCTTGAAAGTGTTTTAAAGAAAATGCAGGAATCCTTAGGTGAGCAAGGCATCTTACTCATACAACTGTTAGGAAAAGATGATGATTGGGTAAATAATTTTTCTGAAAAATTTATAGGTTTTGAACAGGAAGAACTTAAACAATTGTTTGATGCGGACTTTGATATTATTTATATCGATGAATTTAAAGGCAATAAACCACTAGCCAATGGAACTCCAAAATTTTGGAATATACATACTTTAATTTTAAAAAAGAAAATATTAAATACTTTTGTATAGTCCAAAAAAAAGAGACAAGCTTTTTACAACTTGTCCCTGATTTTGCTCATCTTCTTCCGCTTTTATGGCGAAAAAATCAGAACGGTTTATTTCTTCTTACGTTTCAAGCGTTTTTTGGCTTGTTCAGCAGCCACTTTATCAAGTGCTTCTTTTAACTCTTCATCACTAAAGGTCGTAATGTGTTGCAACATTTGCAGTGTCACATCATCCAAAACGAGGTTGGCATATTGCGCAACATTTTGGAAATTTTCATCAAACACAATGGCGTTGTTTTCATTGGTACTGATATAACCTTGTTGGGTTAAGACTTTAATAAAGCTTTGGAACAATGCCTTATCAAAGAACTCTGGCGAGTTAAATTCATACAACACAGATAGACGTTGACCAACCAAGTGACTGAGTTCTTCAACCTGACGCGTCGAGATATTGCCTGAACCACGTTGTGTGATTAAAGCCAAAGTCATGTAGTAACGCTCAAGACTTTGCATCACAGGTGCAGCTAAGACCACTAACTGATTGTGCTGCTCTGAGTTAGGCGCAGGGGAGATCAGGTTGCCTTCTGCATCTTCAGAAATTAGCTTGGCTTTGATCAGTACTTCTGCATACGCACAGATCTGATCTTTAAGCTCTTCATCATTCCACTTGAGGAATAACTCAGCTTTTAAGAATGGATAGAGTGTACGAATGACATTAATCAAATCACCACGGCGAATAGAACCATTATGTTCAACCAAAGCGGCAATGAGTGATGGCAAAATAAATGCGTGCAGGATGTTGTTACGGAAGTAGGTTAACAGCACCGCTTGATTATCAGCAATGGCAATAATATCGCCAAGGACATGATTAACACGTTTAATCAGCTTGAGTTTCAAGCCATAAGCAATGATTTCTTTACCCGATAGCGGTGTCACTTGCATGCGTTCATCGTAAGGTAAGGCATTTAAAAGATCGCGATAGGTATCTAACTGCTTAATGCAAATCTCTTCATCTAAAGTATGTTTAGATGTCGCCAATAAAATCAGTGAAAGCAATGAAACCGGGTTCACCACTGCTGCACGGTTAATATTTTCTAAAATCACGTGTGCAGAACTGTTAATGGCATCCGAAACTTCTGGCGGAATTGGGTCGTCATTTTTCTCGATTTTGATGTTGCTTGCATTATGCTGTTTCAACATATCATCAAGGAAAACCGGCTCACCAAAGTTCAAATGCACTTTACCGAAAATACGTTCGATCTTACGCAGAGTTTTCATAATCCCAATGATCGATTCGCCTTCTTTCGGCTTACCATTCATTTCGCCAACGTAGGTCGCACCTTCCATTAAACGCTCATAGCCGATATAGGTCGGTAAGAACACGATCGGTTTGGCTGGATTACGTAAATGACCATGGACAGTCATGGCGAGCATGCCGGTCTTCGGTGGTAATAAACGACCAGTACGTGAACGCCCACCTTCGATGAAGTATTCCAGCGGCGTATTACGCGCCAAAATACTGTAGAGGTATTCTTTAAATACGGTGGTGTAGAGACCATTGCCACGGAATGAGCGACGAATAAAGAACGCGCCGCCGCCACGTAAAATTTGCCCGACAAATGGCATGTTTAAGTTATCGCCCGCAGCAATGTACGGCACCATCAAGCCACGTTTATAGATCACATATGACAATAATAAATAGTCGATATGACTACGATGACATGGGGTGTAAATGATCTCATAGTCTTTGGCTAGTTCACGAACGGTACTGAAGTTATGCACTTCGACGCCATCATAAAGCTGTGTCCATAGACGAGTCAGGGCTAAGTCAGCAAAACGAACCGTTGAGGCTGAATAGTCAGAAACGATTTCATTTAAATAACCAATCGCACGACGTTCAGCTTCAACCATACTGATTTTACTGCGAATGCTTTCACGACGAATCGCATCTTGCACATCCGTAGATTTGATCAGGCCGTGCATCACATTACGACGATCAGATAAATCCGGCCCCAAAACTACTTCACGCTGTGCATCTAAATAATCATTCAGTGTGCTGACAATATAAGTCGCAGGTGACAAGTTTGGATGTGTAGTTTTGGCATATTCAACCAAACGACGCAAAGACTGTGGCTCATGGAATTCAAGGTAGGATTGACGACCGTGCAAACCAATATTGACCAACTGCTTCACTTTGCTTGGTGTAGACCATGTATCGGTAAATAATAATTTAAACCAAGAATCTTCTTTATCGGGTTCACGGCCCCACAGCACGGTTACAGGAACGAGCTCAACATCCGCATCAGGATTTTTTTCCAAAACCTCAATTAAACGCAATAAACGAGGTGGAAAGGCATGTGGCGGTGGATTGAGTAAGTTGTCTTCATCATGATGTTGTAAAAACACCACAGAGGCTTTTTCTGTTTGCGTACCCACAGTCATTGGGTCGAGTGCAGGGTGTAGCTTTAAACGACGGGTTTCACCATCGACAATTAAAGCATTACTCCGTGAATGATTTTGCAGAACGTAGCAGGTAATTTTCGTTGTCTGTACGCCGGTATCTGTATCGGTTTCAGTCACTACAGGTTCTACAGGGACTTCACCTAAAACATGCGGTGTTACCACAAGGTCAAGCAGTTTACTCGAAAGCTTTCGATACATCTGACCAAAGCCGCTCTTGGACATACAAACTCCTACTTTTCATGACCAAACCACAGAGATTCTGAGGGGAATCTATTCTGCGTAATTGTACTTAAAAACTGTATGTCATTTTCTGACAAATTGCATAGATATTGTAAGATTTTATCGTTAAAAAACGTATTTTTAGCAGTTATATTGCATCAGCAAGGTGACAGATCAGTCAGCGAATCTCTAGGGTTTTAGTCTGGATTTATGGCAAAATGGAAAATATATTTAAACATCTGTTGATGTTGCCTGCGTTAGCTTAATCCCGAATGATAGATAGGTTTGTTATGAATGCCTTAACACAAGAGTTGGTTGATTTACTCAGTCTTGAAAAATTAGAAGAAAATATTTTTCGTGGGCAAAGCCGAAATTTGGTCGGGAAGCGTGTCTTTGGTGGACAGGTTTTAGGTCAGGCGCTCCGTGCGGCATCTTATACAACAGATCGACCTGCTCATTCCTTACATGCCTATTTCTTATTTGGTGGTGATATCAATGCACCGATCATTTATGAAGTAGATCGTATTCGCGATGGACGCAGTTTTGTGAGTCGTCAGGTTCGTGCGATTCAACATGGTAAAACCATTTTCATGTGTATGGTGTCATTTGCAGAGCAAGAAGAAGGGTTGAACTACCAAGTTGCAGAGCCAGAATATCCAGCCGTGGAAGATTTAAAATCTGAAGCTGAGCTAAAACGAATGATGGTGGAGTTTATCCCTGAAAACGTCCGTGCATCGTTTATGCGCGACCGCCATGTGGAAATTCGCCCGATTGATCCGCAAAACCCGTACCAACCGCAGCCTGCTGCGCCATCGTATGCACACTATATTCGTACCCATGACAAAATTGCTGCTGACGTTGATGACATCTCTTTACATCAGGCCATTGCAGCATTCTATTCAGATTTTACATTGATGACGACTGCACTACGCCCACATGGTTTAAGTTATTTATCACCAAGTTTGCAGTGTGCGAGTATTGATCATGCCATGTATTTCCATAAGCCATTCCGTGTGGATGAGTGGATGCTTTATGACATGGATGCCACAGTCAGTGCCAGTTCACGTGGTCTAAATTTCGGTCGCATGTGGCAAAACGGTGAGTTGGTCTGTAGTACGACACAAGAAGGCTTGATTCGTTTACGCGAAATTGAAACCCAATAAGCTTTGAGCACTATGTGTTAAGTCGTAAAAGCTGAATATTGAAAAAACCGAATCTCCTGATTCGGTTTTTTTATGCCGTCAATTTTTAGTATGAATCTACTCACGGATTCGAGTTATCTAATTGGGGTGCAGTACAAATTGAATTGGGTTGAATACATGCTTTGCAGAATTGTAGCAGTATATGTGACAAAAAATTCCTCGATTCCCAGTGGGGCGCATGGCATAGTGCCTGAATAAAGGATGATAAATGCAAGGCACAATGAGCTTAAATACGCAGATTTTAATTGCCGCAATATTGGGTGTGGCATTTGGCTTTTTATTAATTCAGTTTCCAGAGACGCAGTTTTTATCCGCCAGCCTGTATGGCCTGGGGATTGCCAGTAGTATTTTTATTGGCTTGCTGAAAATGATCTTGGTTCCGCTGATCTTTAGTTCGATTGTGGTGGGGGTATCGAATTTACAAGCGGGTGGTCAGCTGAGTCGTACGTGGAAAATTACCTTAGCTTGCTGTGTCACCACCACGGCTTTGGCACTGATCTTGGGTCTAGCATGTGCGCATATTTTTAAAGTTGGGCAGGGCGTGGACATCGTCATGTTCCAAGATGCAATACAACAACATCAGAGTCCTGACACCCTCACAGCAGGTTCATTCTTTACCAATTTTATTCAAAATACACTGATCAATCCGTTTAAAGCCTTTAGTGATGGCAATGTACTCGCTGTCGTGGTGTTTTCCCTATTTTTAGGTGTGGCCTTGGTCAAAGGCGGTGAAAAATTTCGAAGTGTGAGAAAGCTCAGTCAGCAATTTTTTGACATCATGATGATGATCATCGGTTGGGTGATGAAGCTTGCACCGATTGGTATTTTTGCATTATTGGCTAAATTGATTGCTACCGAAGATATTTCGGTGTTGAGTCGCCTCGCGGAGTTTGCTGCCGTAGTCACAGGGACCACGATTTTCCATGGGGCAGTGGTGTTACCTCTGTTGCTTTGGATTTTTGGGAAAATGAGTCCACTGGCATTTTTTAGAGGAACACGAGCTGCCTTAATCACTGCTTTTGCAACCAGTTCAAGTTCAGCAACGATGCCACTGTCGATGAAATGTGCGCAGGAAAATTTAGGCGTACGTCCTCAAACAGCAGGTTTTGTGATTCCATTGGGCACACAGTTAAATATGGATGGTACAGCGTTGTATGAAGCTGCTGCTGCGTTATTTATTGCTAACTTGATGGGCTTAGATTTAACCTTGGGTCAGCAGTTAATTGTCTGTGCAACCGCCATGATTGCGTCACTCGGCGCACCGGGCATTCCAAGTGCTGGAATGGTGACAATGATTATGGTTTTACAATCGGTTGGGCTTCCTGCAGAAGCCATTGCGATATTGCTGCCGATCGATCGTCTATTGGATACGGTACGGACTGTGGTGAACGTACAGGGTGATATGATGATTAGTGTGGTGGTGGATCGTCATACGCGAGATGTAGATGAACCAGCGTTGTCGAATTAAGCAGATAGACAGCTAAAATGTGGGTTGTAGACGATCTCCCACAGATGCCCATCTAAGTCTTGAAAATAGCCTGCATAACCACCGTAAAACGTGGGCTGTGCGGGCTTAATTGTTTTTGCACCTGCGCGTTGGGCTTGTTGCATGATTTGATCGACGGCTGCGGTACTGTTGACGTTATGTCCAAGAGACATTTGAGTTGGACAAAACGCTGATGTACTGATTCCGGTGTCATGACTCAGGCTATCTTGCGGCCAGAGTGCGAGCTTTAAACCGTGTTGTAAATCAAAAAATGCCACAGCACCATGTTCAAATTCAGTCCCAATAATCCCTGCGCTATTTAGACCTAAACCCTCCTGATAAAACGCGAATGCAGCGTGTAAATCTTTCACGGCCAGTGTAATAACGGAGATGTGAGCGTGCATGGAGATGCTCCTGAACGGTGTATTTTTATTTTAGGATGAGACTGAGTATAAATGCATTTTAAAGAGAATAGGGAACTCGGAATACCTGTACTTTAAACCTTGAACTTATGACCTTATCCATCTTGAGTGTGTTGATTGCTCAATAAAAAATTGAGCGTAATGGATGTGGGTACAAAAAAAGCAGGGCGAACCCTGCTTAATACAGATTTTAAAGTAGTGTTTAAGCGACTTTCAGTGCGGCACGTTTTGCAGCAGGAGAGTTGTCGAGATAGGCAATCGCATCTTCAGTTTTCGCTTCATGCACAGGATCGTACCAAGGCATTAAATACCCCAATTGCTGCGACACTAACCAAAGCGGATGTGGCAATAAGCGATTGTCTTTTTGCGCGATACGCGCCTATTCACGCCAAATCCACGGTTTATATACGGCAGGTTTAATCGATGCATAGCGCGAGTCTTGCTGCATGATATGTGCTGCACCATCGACCCATAGACCAAGTACGGCAGCAATCACGATCACACTTTGATAATAGCGAGAAATATAGCCCCCACCGAGATGACGATACAAATCAAAAGCCACGGTACGATGTTCTAATTCTTCTGCGCCATGCCATTTTACTAGATCGAGCATATTCGGATCGGCACCGAGGCGTTCCCACTCTTTGTTGTATAAAGCATATTTGCCTAGTACACAGGTCATGTGCTCAACTGTTGCAATTACCCCTAAACGAAAGAGATCCCACTGATGATCCAAAGCTTTAGGTACGTTGAGCCCTAAAGGTTGGTCCGCAAGCAGTTTGCCAAAGAGAAAGTCCATGATTTCAAGGTTGCGTTGAATACTGATATTGCGGTGAGATAGATATTCTTTATTGGTAGAGTTATGCGCCTGAGCATGCATGGCTTCTTGGCGGATAAATGCTTTAACGTCCTCTGCTAATTTTTCATCTCTAATTTGTGGCAATACTTTGTTATACAGACGGCAAAACCAAAACTCACCTGCCGGTAAGATCATATTAATTTCATTAATAAAATAGCTGACAAAAGCTTGGTTGGGTACCCAGTCAACTTGAGTATCTTGCCACTCAAATTTCACTTTACGTGGCTTAATTTTATATTCGATTGATGATCCAAGTTTTGTGTTTCTCAAGCGGGAGAGTAATTTCATGACCTATCCTTGTTTTTATGTGATCGAGTACACATCTGATGTATTCAGTATCCAAAAAAAATCCTGCATTGTGATTAGCAATACAGGACATTTCATTATCTTCAGATGATACTTTTTGTCAGACAATCATCCTTGCGCTGACTTTAAAATTACTGGATTAGTGGTCTGAATTTTTGCCTTCAGCTTGGGGTAAATCTTCAGATGTAGTGTCGATGTCGTCGAATGCTTCCGCATCTGCATCGATTTCAATATCATCTTCCGATGCTTCAGGAATGCTATCAAGATCAAACTCTGTCGATTGTTCTAGAGTGAAGTTAAGACGACCCGCCATGACACTCGCTAACTCTTCTAAACCTTGTTTATTCAATGATGAGAACAATTGGATAGAGAAGTTCAGCTTCATTTTTTTCAATGCTGCTTTCACTTCTTGTAGTGCTTTAGAGGCTGGGCCACGGTTTAATTTATCTGATTTGGTGAGCAGTACGTGCACGAACAATTTACGAGAATGTGCCCATTCCAACATCATGACGTCAAAGTGTTGTAGTGGATGACGGATATCCATCAACAGCACAAGACCTTGTAAACTTTCACGGTGTATCAGATAGTTTTCTAACTCTTTTTGCCAAACGATTTTCATCGCTTCAGGTACAGCGGCATAGCCATAACCCGGTAAGTCGACCAAACGTTGATCAGGATTTCCTAGACTGAAAAAGTTTATCATTTGGGTACGACCCGGTTTTTTCGACGCACGTGCCAATTGTTTTTGGTTGGTGAGCGCATTAATGGCACTCGACTTACCCGCATTAGAGCGGCCAGCAAAGGCAATTTCATAGCCGGTATCTTCAACGCAGAGGTTGAGTTTAGGCGCACTCATTAAGAACTCAGCTTTGCGTAGCCAGTTGAGCGAGCGCACAGCATATTCAGTAATCGCAGAGTCTACTTTTTTCTCGTAAGTAATCTTTTGCTTCGGCGCATTGGCCGCTTTACTGTTTCGTGATTTTCCTCTGTGCTGATGCATAACCCAACTTCAATAACTGATTTAACAACACGCATTATAAAGGAAGTCGGGCAGGCAAGCGAATTTTGTCGCAGGCAAAGTGAAATTAGAGATTGATCATTTGAATCGGAGATTGTGTTGTAAATTTAGATGCGCTGCTTGGTTGCAAGACATCGGCAAGTTTGTACTGATCGAGACTTTGATAAAACTGTTCTAAAGCTTGGTCTAAAATGCTTTTTAAACCACACTGACTGCGCAGTAAGCAGGGTGGGTCATTGCATTCAACAATCTGGTGATTACCTTGCAAAATCCGTACGATTTGACCGAGCTGAGCCTCAAGCGCTTCAGGGTTAAGGCGGATGCCGCCACCTTTGCCGCGGCTGGTGATTAACCAGTTTTGCTTTGCCATAAAATGCACAATTTTCACCAAGTGATTACGCGAAACGTGCAGGTCTTCTGCAATTTCAGCAATGTTATAAGGCACATCACGAGGACGTGCGATATAGAGCAAAATGCGTAATGCATAATCGGTGAATTTATTGAGTTGCATGATAATACTGTGAGTCTGAGAGAAATAAATAAGGGCTAGTCTAGCATAACTAAACTAACCCTTTGTATTTCAGGTGAATAGCTTAGTTAGTGTTTTACACCACCAGTGCCGAAAGCTTCGCTGTGAATATTGCTAGCAGGAATACCACGAGCAATTAAAGCTTTCTGTTGTTCAGCCATAAATGGCATTGGACCGCAAAGGTAATAATCCGCATTGATCGGTAACAGTGCAGTATCCATGCTGCCTAAGTCTAGACGACCAGCAGCATCATAATCTTCACCTAATTTATCATTAGCATGAGGGAACTCATACGCTGTAAAAGTGCTAAGACGTGGGTATTTTGCTTCCAAATCCTGAATGTGTTTATGCATTGCATGCACTTGTTTGCTACGGCAGGCATGGATAAAGGTTACAGGTTGTGGCATGTCTAAAGTCACCAACTGATTCAGCATCGCAATCATTGGTGTTAGACCTACACCACCACTGATAAAGACATTGCGTTTTTGTGAATCAATCAGGAAGAAATTACCTGTTGGTGCAGACACTTCGATTTCTGAACCGATCTCCAAGCCATGCAGTGTATTCGATACCCAACCTGGAACCAAGTCACCTTTCTGATCTTCACGTTTTACAGAGATACGTAAGTAGTTGTCTTGTGGGCTGGTAGACAGTGTATATTGACGTGGTTGTTTTAGACCCAGCTCATCGACCAATACACGTACAGAGATGTACTGACCTGCTTCATATTTTGGTAAATCACCACCATCAGAAGGCTCAAGGTAGAATGAGGTGATTTCATCACTTTCAGCCACTTTTTTCGCGATTTTGAAATTACGCCAACCTAACCAACTGCCTTTAGTTTGCTGATGTTGCTCATAAATCGCTTTTTCAGTGCTGATAAACAAGTCTGCCAATTGTCCATATGCTGCTGCCCAAGCTGCAATCAGTGGATCTTCCATTGAAATGCTTAATACTTCACTGATCGAGTGCAGCAAATTTTCGCCGACAATATTATAGTCTGGCGCTTGAATGTTAAGACTCACATGTTTATGCGCAATTAATTCTACAACTGGTAAAAGTACAGATGGGTCCTCAATATTTTCAGCATAAGCCAATACAGCACCCGCCAAGGCTTGTGCCTGAGCACCGCTGCGCTGATGTCCCATGTTAAAGGTTTCTTTGAGGTCAGGGTTATTGCCCAACATACGATTATAGAAGTAACCAGTCAGCGCGACACCATTTTCACGTAGAACAGGAACAGTAGCTTTTACTAGGTCAATTTGCTGCGGAGTCATAGCTGATCTCTCATGGCTGTTATTTATAAGATGTATTTAAAATACATTTTTAAATACATCCGCGCAATACATGTTTTAGTAAAAACCATAAAAAAATTATGGAATATAAAAAGATTCCATAATTTTGTACTTTTTAATTGGGCTTTTAGATTATTTCTTGCCGAAGATAGAACCTAAGAGGCCACGGATAATTTTCTGACCTGTCGACCCGCCCAAGCTGCGTGCAGCACTTTTTGCAAAAGTTCCTACCGTGTCTTGAATCAGTTTTTCACGTTGTTTGGCTGAACGCTCAGCTTCTTTTTGTTGTTCGCGCGCAAGGCGTTCTTGTTCACGTGCTTGCTGTTTGGCGAGTGCATCTGCTTCTTTTGCTTGTTGTTTGGCCAACGCTTCTTGTTCTTTGGCTTCTATTTTATCTTGTTCCGCTTGGACGGCTTGTTGTTGGCGCTCCGCCACTTTATTTTGTAAAAGTTCATAGGCACTTTCACGATCTGCTTCGGTGTCATACACACCTGCGACAATGCTATTTGCCATCAGAGCTTTGCGTTCTTCTACAGCAATTGGGCTAAATGAAGAGTAGGGTGGCATCACCCAAGCACGTTCAACAATTTGAGGTGTGCCTTGTTCATCTAGACAGCTAATCAGTGCTTCACCTACAGCCAGTTCCGTAATCACTTGATCGACTTTAAACGCAGGATTGGCTCGAAAAGTATCTGCTGCCGTCTTGACCGCTTTCTGATCTTTGGGGGTAAATGCACGTAGCGCATGCTGAACGCGGTTACCTAGTTGTCCTAAAACACTCTCGGGTAGGTCAAGTGGATTTTGCGTTACAAAGTAAATCCCGACGCCTTTAGAGCGAATTAGACGAACCACTTGTTCAATCTTTTCTTGTAAAGCAGGGCTGGCATTATCAAACAATAAATGCGCTTCATCGAAGAAGAACACCAGTTTGGGTTTATCCATATCTCCAACTTCAGGCAATTGTTCAAACAGTTCTGACAGCATCCAAAGTAAGAAGGTCGCATAGAGCTTAGGGGTATTCATTAACTTGTCAGCGGCAAGCAGGTTGATGTTGCCACGACCTTGTGCATCCGTTTGAATGAAATCCATGATATTGAGCGCAGGCTCACCAAAGAACTTGTCACCACCTTGATCAGCCAATGCGAGCAAATTACGTTGAATTGCACCTAAGCTTGCAGGCGATAAATTGCCATATTCATTTTTAAATTCTGCTGCATGTTCACTGACGTAGCTAATCATGGCTTTTAAGTCTTTAAAGTCGATGAGCAATAAGCCCTGATCATCAGCAATACGAAAGACCGCAGATAACACACCTTCTTGCGTGTCATTTAAGTTGAGAATTCGGGCAAGGAGCAGTGGGCCAATTTCAGAAATGGTAGTGCGAATGGGGTGTCCTTGTTCACCAAACAAATCCCAAAACACCACAGGGGAGGCAGCAAAAGGAATGCTCTCGATATTTAAACTTTTAATTCGTTCGTCAAACTTAGGATTGCTTTCACCTGCTTTGGCAAGGCTAGAAACATCCCCTTTGGCATCGGCTAAAAATACAGGTACACCCAGCCGAGAAAAACTTTCTGCCAACACCTTCAACGTCACCGTCTTACCAGTACCTGTGGCCCCAGCAATCAAACCATGGCGGTTTGCAAATTGTGAATGAAGCACCACATCTTGTGTAGTGTCTTGTGTTTTTTTGCCAATAACAATTGGTGTACCCATAGATGTTCCTGTATTTATTCGAGTTGCTGTTTATTTAAATGTTGTAGTGCGTTTTCTATATCTTGTATTAAATCTGCAGGATGTTCTAGTCCTATACAAAAGCGAACCAGTAAGCCGGTTTGAATATGTGAATGTTCGAGTACACGCATATCTTTTAAGTTATATAGCATGACTAAACTGACTGGGCCACCCCAGCTAAAACCGAGCTTAAAGAGTTTCAGTGCATCACAAAAGCGGCGTACATCTTGCAGGCTATATTTTTCATTAAATATCACGCTGACCAAGCCAGCACTGTGTTGTTCTGTACAAATTTCTTTCCAATGCTGATGTCCTGCGGAAGCTTCATCGGCAGGATGTAAAACCTGTACAAAGGTTGGCTGCTGTTTTAGCCAATTCAATACAGTTAAAGCACTTTGTGACTGGTGTTCATAGCGCAGGCGCATTGAAGCCAAACTGCGTTGTACTTGCGCGGCGTCATCACCAGAGATACTAATGCCTTGAATAGCGTGCGCACGAAACAGTTTGTGATGAAGCTTTTTATCTCGTGTAATTACCGAACCCATCAAAATATCCCCGCCGCCACTTGGGTATTTGGTCAAGGCATGCACACTGATATCGACACTCAGATGCTCAGAACTGAAATCAAAAGCATTAAAGGCAAGTCCTGCGCCCCATGTATTGTCCAGTGCAGTGAGAATGTTATGTGCTTGGGCTTTTTTGACCAAGCCGACTAAATCTGGAAACTCTAAAGTGACAGAACCTGCTGCTTCTAACCAGATAAGCTTAGCTTGCGCTGAAGGGCTAAATGAATCGACATCAATCGGGTTATAAACCTTGACCACGATGCCATAGCGGGTTTCTAGGTTACGCAGATGTTCCATATTTGGGCCATAGATATTATCTGCGACCCACACTTCATCCCCTTGACTTAAAAAACATGAATTGACCAAATTAATTGCAGATAAACCGCTTGGTGCGAGTAAGTGATACAAGCCACCTTCAATCTGAGCAATCTGATCGCCTAGGGTAAATGTCGTGGGGGTGCCATGCGTTCCATAGCTATAGTCATAATCATCGGTCCAATGGCGATTAAATAGCGCATCTGTATTTTCGAAAATTATAGTGGATGCACGAAACAGGGGAGGTTGAACACTATTGATGTATTGCGGTGCCATTCTTGGTGCATGAATGAGTTCAGTTTGAGGATTCTTTTTCACGTGGCGCTCTGAAATGATCAAAATAATAATGAATGTTCAAAAGAATACGACTAAAATGCATGGATTTACGATGCTTTTGTATAGAAAATTAAGTGAAAAGCAAAGTTGGCTTCATTCTTGCAAAACCGATATCAGAGCAACAACAATAGGTTTAGCGCATGAAGTCGCATTTAAAAGTACATTATTTTCAGCATATTGCTGGCGAAGGGTTCGGCAGTTGTTATGATTTTTTAAAACAGCATCAGGCCAAAATTACGGCCACAGAATTCTTTGCATTACCTGTCGATCAAGCCTTGGATCTCGAGGCTTTGCCGCATGTTGAAGATGTCGATTTACTTATCATCATGGGTGGGACCATGAGCGTAAATGATGAGGCAAATTTCCCATGGTTAAAAATAGAAAAACGATGGCTGCGACGCTATTTAGCACTCGGCAAACCCGCAATCGGGCTTTGTTTAGGTGGGCAATTGATTGCCAATGCTTTGGGTGGGGCGGTGAGCCGAAATGCACAACAAGAATTGGGTTGGACGACCATCCGTAAGGTCGCTAACGTACCGCATGACTGTTTCAAACTACCGGAAGAGTTTAAAGTCATGCAGTGGCACAGTGAAACATTTGAAATTCCGAAAGGAGCGGTATTGCTGGCGGAAAATGATGCATGTCGTAATCAAATGTATCAAATCGGGCAAAATGTTTTGGGCTTCCAATTTCATCCTGAAATTACCCCAGAAGTGCTCGATTTATTTTTGGAAAATGATGAAGAAGTGGCATTTTTTTTAGGAACACATGTACAGCCAGTACATGATCTACGGAAAAGCGCAAAGAACAAATTTATTGAGGGAAATCAAATACTAAACCAAGCAATAGAGTATGTATTAAGAAAAAACGCCTATTGATTAAAAGTTAAGCAATTGATCTTGCATAAAAAATGAAAAATATAAGAAAAACAGCAAAAGAGATTTGCTTATGCATTAAACAATAGCTATAATGGGCGACCCTTTGATGAAGGGGGTTAGCTACGAATAAAGTAGTTAACATCGTGACAGTCGCGGCATCGATCGTGACCTTAGTGATATTTCACTGCTCTTGACACTTGCCTCTTTTAAAGTGGGGTGAGATGCGTCAAGGGTGATTCTTTATATATTTGGCTTGGAGTTAACTGGTATGTCTAACCAGAGAATTCGTATCCGTCTTAAGTCTTTTGATCACCGTCTAATTGATCAATCAGCTCAAGAAATCGTAGAAACAGCAAAACGTACTGGCGCACAAGTTTGTGGTCCAATCCCGATGCCTACACGTATCGAACGTTTTAACGTTTTAACATCACCACACGTTAACAAAGATGCGCGTGACCAATACGAGATCCGCACTTACAAACGTTTGATCGACATCGTTCAACCTACAGATAAAACTGTTGATGCATTGATGAAATTAGATCTTGCAGCTGGTGTTGATGTTCAGATCGCTTTGGGTTAAGGCTTTCGGTTAATTAACGCTCTAAGTTAATTAGGCCGCTTTTTTAGAGGTTTATGCACATGGCTATTGGTTTAGTCGGTCGCAAGTGCGGTATGACACGTATCTTTACAGATGCTGGTGTTTCTGTACCTGTAACAGTGATTGAGGTTGATCCTAACCGCATCACACAAATCAAAACGCTTGAAACTGATGGTTATCAAGCGATTCAAATCACTACTGGTGAACGTCGCGAATCTCGCGTAACTAACGCTCAGAAAGGTCACTTTGCGAAAGCTGGTGTAGCTGCTGGTCGTCTAGTTCAAGAATTCCGCGCTACAGAAGCTGATCTTGAAGGTCGTGAAGTTGGCGGAACTATCGGTGTAGATGTGTTTACAGTGGGTCAAATTGTTGACGTTACTGGTACATCTAAAGGTAAAGGTTTCCAAGGTGGTGTTAAGCGTTGGAACTTCCGTACTCAAGACGCTACACATGGTAACTCTGTATCTCACCGTGTTATCGGTTCTACAGGTCAAAACCAGACTCCTGGTCGCGTGTTCAAAGGCAAAAAAATGCCTGGTCACTTAGGTGCTGAACGTGTAACTACACAGGGTCTTGAAATCGTTGCTATCGACGCAGAACGTTCAGTTCTAGTTGTTAAAGGCGCGGTTCCTGGTGCTACTGGTGGCGACGTTACTGTTCGTCCTACTATCAAGGCCTGAGGGGAAATAACGTGAATTTAAATACTGTTTCCGGCTCTGCTGTTGAGTTATCTGAAGTTGCGTTTGGTCGTGATTTTAACGAAGCTCTTGTACACCAAGTTGTTACAGCTTACTTAGCTGGTGGTCGTCAAGGTTCTAAAGCGCAAAAATCACGTGCTGACGTTTCTGGCGGTGGTAAAAAACCTTTCCGTCAAAAAGGTACTGGCCGCGCTCGTGCTGGTTCTATTCGTAGCCCAATCTGGGTTGGCGGTGGTAAAACTTTTGCTGCTCGTCCACAAGACTGGTCTCAAAAAGTAAACCGTAAAATGTATCGCGGTGCTATGCAATGCATCCTGGCTGAGCTTGTTCGTCAAGATCGCCTTGTTTTAGTTGAAGAGATTGCTGTTGCAGCTCCAAAAACTAAAGAATTGCTTGCAAAACTTAACGACTTGAATGCACCTCGTGCATTAATCGTTACAGATGCTGTTGATGAGAACTTGTATCTTGCTGCTCGCAACATTCCACACGTTGATGTGGTTGATGCTGCTGCAATCGATCCTGTTAGCTTGATCGCGTTCGATAAAGTTGTTATGTCTGTTGCTGCTGCTAAGAAAATTGAGGTAGAACTCGGATGAACAACGAACGTATCTATCAAGTCCTACAAGGACCTGTATTCTCAGAAAAAGCACAAGTTTTAGGCGAAACTGCTGGTGTTCAAGTGTTCAAAGTTGCACTAGATGCAAACAAACTTGAAATCAAAAAAGCTGTTGAGCAACTATTTGGTGTTCAAGTTGTTAAAGTTAACACAACGATCACTAAAGGTAAGACTAAACGCTTTGGTAAAACATTAGGACGTCGTTCTGATGTTAAAAAAGCATACGTCACCCTGAAAGCTGGCCAAGATGTTGAAATGGCTGACTTGGGCGATACCGCTGAAAACGCAGCGGAATAAGGACGAAAATTATGCCGATTCAAAAATGTAAGCCAACGTCTCCAGGACGTCGCTTTGTAGAGAAAGTGGTTCATAACCACCTTCACAAAGGCGCGCCATATGCTCCGTTGGTTGAAGCTAAAAAACGTACTGGCGGTCGTAATAACAACGGTCACATTACAACTCGTCACGTTGGTGGTGGTCATAAACAGCACTACCGTATCGTAGACTTCAAACGTAACAAAGACAGCATCCCTGCTGTAGTTGAGCGTATTGAATACGATCCAAACCGTACAGCTCATATTGCTTTATTGAAATATGCTGACGGTGAACGTCGCTATATTATTGCACCTAAAGGCCTTCGCGCTGGTGATCAAGTTCAGTCTGGTAATGATGCTCCAATCCGTCCAGGTAACTGCTTACCACTTCGCAACATGCCTATCGGTTCTACTCTTCACAACATCGAGCTTAAAATCGGTAAAGGCGCACAATTAGTACGTTCTGCTGGTACATCTGCTCAATTGTTGGGTCGTGACGGTTCTTACGCTATCATTCGTCTTCGTTCAGGCGAAATGCGTAAAGTACACGTTGAATGCCGTGCTGTGTTAGGTGAAGTTTCTAACTCAGAAAGCAACCTTCGTTCACTTGGTAAAGCAGGTGCATCACGCTGGCGTGGCGTTCGTCCTACCGTACGTGGTATGGCGATGAACCCAGTAGACCATCCACATGGTGGTGGTGAAGGACGTAACAAAGGTATTCAACCTGTAAGTCCATGGGGTCAAAAAGCTAAAGGGTACAAAACACGTACCAACAAGCGTACGACTAAGATGATCATTCGCGACCGTCGCGTTAAGTAACAAGTAAAGGAATCTGACAATGCCTCGTTCTCTGAAAAAAGGCCCATTCGTCGATGCGCACTTGTTCGCTAAGGTTGAAGCGGCTATCGCGGCTAATAACCGTAAGCCGATCAAAACTTGGTCGCGTCGTTCGATGATCTTACCGGATTTTGTTGGTCTAACAATTTCTGTACACAATGGCCGTAACCATGTTCCAGTGATCGTATCTGAGCATATGGTTGGTCATAAATTAGGTGAATTCGCGCCAACTCGTACCTATCGTGGTCACGGTGTTGACAAGAAGTCTAAACGTTAATAGGTGCTATGATGGAAGTAACTGCTAAATTACGCGGTGCCGCTATCTCGGCACAAAAAGCACGTTTGGTTGCAGACCTAATTCGCGGCAAATCTGTTGCGCATGCTTTGAATATCTTAAACTTCAGCAACAAAAAAGCTGCAGTTTTAGTTAAAAAAGCATTGGAATCTGCGATTGCAAACGCTGAACACAATAACAGTTTAGATGTAGACGACCTTAAAGTTTCTACGATCTACGTTGATGAAGGCATGAGCCTGAAACGTATTTTGCCACGTGCTAAAGGCCGTGCAGATCGTATTACTAAGCGTACTTGTCACATTACCGTTAAGGTAGGGGTTTGATATGGGTCAGAAGGTTCATCCAATCGGTATCCGCCTAGGTGTTGTGAAACGTCATAACGCTAACTGGTATGCGAATCCGAAACAATATGCTGAATATTTGCTAAAAGATCTTCAAGTTCGTGAGTTTTTAACTAAAAAACTTAAGAATGCGATGGTAAGCAATATTCTTATCGAACGCCCTACAGGCGCAGCTAAAGTAACTATTAGCACTGCACGTCCTGGTATCGTGATCGGTAAAAAAGGCGAAGACATTGAGAAATTACAACGCGAATTAACAGCCATTATGGGTGTTCCTGCGCAAGTAAGTATCAACGAAATCGATCGCCCAGATTTAGACGCTCGTTTAGTTGCTGAAGCAATCGCTTCTCAATTAGAAAAACGTGTAATGTTCCGTCGTGCTATGAAGCGTGCGGTTCAAAACTCTATGCGTGCTGGTGCTAAAGGTATCAAAGTAGAAGTTTCAGGCCGTCTAGGTGGTGCTGAGATTGCTCGTACTGAATGGTATCGTGAAGGTCGTGTACCTCTTCATACTCTTCGTGCTGACATCGACTATGCTACTATGCGTGCTGAGACTACTTACGGTACGATCGGTGTTAAAGTATGGATCTTCCGTGGTGAGATCTTGGGCGGCATGAAACAAGTCATGAACCCAGCTCCAGCTGAAGAACGTCCAGCTAAACGTGGTCGTGGTCGTGGTGAAGGTCAAGAGCGTCGTGGTCGTCGCAATGATCGTTCTGCTGAAAAAGGAGAATAATCCATGTTACAACCTAAACGTACTAAATTCCGTAAAGTGCAAAAAGGCCGTAACACTGGTCTAGCACATCGCGGTAGCTCAGTATCTTTTGGTACTATTGCACTTAAATCAATTGAACGTGGTCAAATGACTGCACGTCAAATTGAAGCAGCGCGTCGTACAATCAGCCGTCGTATTAAACGTGGTGGTAAGATCTTTATCCGTGTTTTCCCAGACAAACCAATTACTGAAAAACCATTAGAAGTTCGTATGGGTAAAGGTAAAGGTTCTGTGGAATACTGGGTTTGCCAAATCAAACCAGGTAAAGTCTTGTACGAAATTGATGGTGTTAACGAAGAACTTGCTCGCGAAGCATTTACGCTTGCTGCTGCAAAACTTCCGTTTAAAACCACTATCGTGACTCGGACGGTAATGTAATGAAAACTAATGATCTACGTGAAAAGTCGGTAGAAGAGTTGACAGCTTTGCTTGATGAGCAACAGCTTAACCAATTCCGTCTTCGTATGGCGAAAGCAACTGGTCAATTGGGTAAATCGCACGAAGTTGCGCTTACTCGTAAAACTATTGCTCGTATTAAGACACTCCTAACCGAAAAACAGGGGAACGGACAATGAGTGAACAAACAGTTCGCACGTTAACCGGTAAAGTAGTTAGCGACAAGATGGACAAGTCTATCGTTGTTCTTATCGAACGCCGCGTTCAACACCCGTTGTATGGCAAATCAATCCGCCGTTCAACTAAATTACACGCTCATGATGAAAACAATGTTGCTAAAGTTGGTGACGTAGTAAGCATCAAAGAAAGCCGCCCAATTTCTAAAACTAAGTCTTGGACTTTAGTTGAAGTTGTTGAAGCTGCTGCTGAGTAATTAAACGTTCTTGCATCATCGGTCAATTTCGAGTACTCTTTGAGCCTTTCGAAATTGCGACCGGTGATGCTCGGTTTTGGAGTAGGGCAATGATTCAAACCGAAAGTATGCTAGACGTAGCAGACAACAGTGGTGCTCGCCGCGTACAATGTATTAAAGTACTTGGTGGTTCACATCGTCGTTATGCTTCTGTTGGCGACATTATTAAAGTTACTGTAAAAGAAGCTATTCCACGCGCACGTGTTAAAAAAGGTGACGTGATGAATGCTGTAGTTGTACGTACAAAATTCGGCATCCGTCGTGCAGATGGTTCAGTTATTCGTTTCGACGATAACGCAGCTGTTATTTTGAACAACAACAAAGCGCCGATTGCAACTCGTATTTTCGGACCAGTGACTCGTGAACTTCGTACTGAACAGTTCATGAAAATTATTTCATTGGCTCCTGAAGTTCTATAAGAGGCACTCATGGCTAAGATTAAAAAGGGCGATCAAGTAATTGTGATCGCAGGTAAAGAAAAAGGCAAACAAGGTACTGTTTTGTCTGTTTCAAATGACCGTGTTAAGGTTGAAGGCCTTAACTTGGTAACGAAGCATCAAAAGCCTAACCGAGCTACTGGCGCTGAAGGCGGCATCGTAACTCAAGAAGCTGAGCTTCATATCTCTAACGTGGCAATTTTTAATGCTACAACCCAAAAGGCTGACCGTGTTGGTTACCAAGTGATTGAAGGCGTGAAAACTCGCGTATTCAAATCTAATGGTGAATCAGTGGCGGTAGCGAAGTAATAGGTTGACTAGGCAATGGCCAGACTTAAAACGCGTTACAACGACGAACTTAAGGCTCAATTAAAAGAAACATTGGGCGTTAAGAATGTGATGGATATTCCTCGCATTACAAAAATCACCATCAACATGGGTGTTGGTGCTGCATCAGCTGACAAGAAATTGTTAGATGGCGCTCTTTCTGATATGCAAGCAATTGCTGGTCAAAAACCAGTACTTACTTTAGCTCGTAAATCTATCGCTGGTTTCAAAATCCGTGATGGTTGGCCGATCGGCTGTAAAGTTACTTTACGCGGCGAACGTATGTACGAATTCTTAGACCGTTTGATCTCTATCGCGATCCCTCGTATCCGTGACTTCCGTGGTTTCTCTGCGAAATCATTCGATGGTCGTGGTAACTACTCAATGGGTCTTAAGGAACAAATCATGTTCCCTGAAATCGATTTTGATAAGATTGATCGTATTCGTGGTATGGACATTACCATCACTACGACTGCTCGCACCGATGACGAAGGCCGTGCGCTTATGCGTGCATTCGGCTTCCCGTTCAAATAAGAGGTCGATATGGCTAAGAAAGGTATGATTAATCGCGAATTGAAACGCGAAGCTACTGTTGCTAAATACGCTGCGAAACGTGCTGAATTAAAAGCAATTATCGCAAACGTTAATGCATCAGACGAAGAACGTTTCGAAGCGATGATGAAATTTCAAGCATTACCACGTAATGCGTCTCCAGTACGTCTACGTAACCGTTGTGGTTTAACTGGTCGTCCTCATGGTTACTTCCGTAAGTTCGGCTTAAGCCGTAACAAATTACGTGAAACAGTAATGCAAGGTGATGTACCGGGCGTTGTTAAGGCAAGCTGGTAAGGAGCACTATAAATGAGTATGCAAGATACCGTTGCCGACATGCTAACACGTGTTCGTAACGCACAAATGGCAAAGAAACAAACTGTTTCTATGCCAAACTCAAAGTTGAAAGTTGCGATTGCTAACGTACTTCAACAAGAAGGTTATATCGCTGATGTAGCTGTTGCTGACAATGAAGGCAAAGCGACTTTAACGATTACTTTAAAATATTTCGAAGGCAAACCAGTTATCGATACTGTGAAACGCGTAAGCCGTCCTGGTCTACGTCAATATCGCGGTAAAGATGCACTTCCTAGCGTTAAGCAAGGTTTAGGTATTGCAATTGTTTCTACAAGCAAAGGCATCATGACTGATCGCGCTGCACGTGCTGCAGGTATCGGTGGTGAAGTTATTGCTTTTGTTTCTTAATAGGTGATTCCTCATGTCTCGTGTGGCTAAAGCCCCAGTAACTGTACCTAACGGTGTTACAGTTACTCAGAACGGCCGGCAGGTCGAAGTGAAAGGCAGCAAAGGTACATTGTCTTTCAACCTGCATGCGCTGGTCGAGCTAAAACAGGAAGACGGTACTCTAGTTATTGCTCCTAAAGCTGAATCTAAAGATGCTTGGATGCAGGCTGGTACTGCTCGCGCTGTGCTTAACAACCTTGTAAAAGGTGTTAACGAAGGTTTCGAACGTAAGTTACAGCTTATCGGTGTTGGTTATAAAGCTGCGGTTAAAGGTAACATTGTTAACCTTAACCTTGGTTTCTCTCACCCGATCGACTACAACCTTCCTGAAGGTGTAACTGCAGAAACTCCTACTGCAACTGAAATTGTACTTAAATCAGCTGATAAAGCTAAATTAGGTCAAGTTGCTGCAGAAATCCGTGGTTACCGTCCGCCAGAGCCTTATAAAGGTAAAGGTGTTCGTTATTCTGACGAAGTTGTACTTCGTAAAGAAGCTAAGAAGAAATAAGGCGCGAGGTTCTTATGAACGAAAAGAAACAATCCCGTTTGCGTCGTGCGAAAAGCACACGCTTGCACATCCGTGCATTGGGTGCGACTCGTTTGTGTGTAAACCGCACTCCGCGTCACATCTATGCTCAAGTTATCTCTGCAGATGGTGGCAAAGTATTAGCGCAAGCTTCTACTTTAGATGCTACTCTACGTGCTGGTACTACTGGTAACGTTGAATCGGCTCAGAAAGTTGGTGCTTTAATTGCAGAACGTGCTAAAGCGGCTGGTGTAACTAAAGTTGCATTTGACCGTTCTGGTTTCAAATATCATGGTCGTATCAAAGCCTTGGCTGATGCTGCTCGTGAAAACGGCTTGGAGTTCTAATCATGGCTAAAGTTGAACAAAACGAAGGTCTTGTTGAAAAGCTGGTTGCCGTTGATCGTGTAGCCAAAGTTGTTAAGGGTGGTCGTATCTTCTCTTTCACAGCATTAACTGTTGTGGGTGATGGTAATGGTCGCGTAGGTTTTGGTCGTGGTAAAGCACGTGAAGTTCCAGCTGCTATTTCTAAAGCACTTGAAGCTGCTCGTCGCAACATGATTACTGTTGACCTTGTTGACGGTACTGTTCAGCACCCTATCAATGCTCGTCACGGTGCAAGCCGCGTTTACATGCAACCTGCTTCTGAAGGTACTGGTGTAATTGCTGGTGGCGCTATGCGTGCAGTTTTAGAAGCTGTAGGTGTACGTAACGTATTAACTAAGTGTTATGGTTCTACTAACGCTGCTAACGTAGTAAACGCAACTTTTAACGGTTTGCGTGATATGACTTCTCCTGAGAAAGTTGCTGCGAAACGTGGTTTATCAGTAGCACAAATTCAAGGGTAATCAATCATGAAAACGATTAAAGTTACCCAGACTAAATCTTCATCGCATCGCTTGAAAAATCACAAGCTTAGCCTTAAAGGTTTAGGTCTGCGTCGTATTGGTCATACAGTTGAAGTGCAAGATACGCCTTCTAACCGTGGTATGATCAACCAAGTTTACTATATGGTTAGTGTAGAGGAATAAGCCATGACTCTGCGTTTAAATACAATTGCACCTGCAGAAGGTGCTAAGCGTGACAACCTTCGTTTAGGCCGTGGTATCGGTTCTGGCGTTGGTAAGACTGGTGGCCGTGGTGTCAAAGGTCAAAACTCACGTAAGAGCGGTGGTACACGTCCTGGTTTCGAAGGTGGTCAAACTGCGTTATATCGTCGTTTACCTAAATTCGGTTTCACTAGCCAAATGGCTTTGAAAACTGCTGAAGTACGTTTATCAGAACTTGCTAAAGTTGAAGGCGACATCGTGTCTCTTGAAACTTTAAAAGCTGCTAACGTTGTGCGTAAAGATATGTTACGTGCACGTATCGTACTTTCTGGTGAAATTACTCGTGCATTCACTGTTCAAGGTGTTGCATTGACTAAAGGCGCTAAAGCTGCTGTTGAAGCTGCTGGCGGTAAAGTCGAGGAGTAATCCCCAGTGTCTATGACTCCTAGTTCGACAGGTCATGTTAACATGATGAAAGGCCAACCTTTTCATGTGAAATATCGTGAAATTATCCGCCGTATGATGTTCCTCATCGGGGCGTTGTTGGTTTTTCGACTGGGAGCACATATTCCAGTACCGGGCATTAACAATGCCGCACTAGAGAATCTGTTTAATGCAAACCAAGGTACGATCCTTGGTTTGTTTAACATGTTCTCAGGTGGTGCATTAGAGCGTATGTCAATTCTTGCTCTTGGGATTATGCCGTATATCTCTGCATCGATTATCGTGCAGTTAATGTCTACGGTTGTTCCTTCGCTGGAAGCTTTAAAGAAAGAAGGCGAACAAGGTAAGCGTAAGATCAATCAATATACGCGACAAGGCACATTGTTTCTTGCACTTGTGCAAGCTGTTGGGATGTGTGCAGGTCTGATTAGTCAAAATATTACTTTGACTAGTGGACTTGCTTTTTACGTTCCTGCTGTAACTTCTTTGGTTGCAGGTACAATGTTCCTGATGTGGTTAGGTGAGCAAATTACTGAGCGTGGAGTAGGGAATGGTATTTCCATGATCATCTTCGCAGGTATCGTTGCTGGTTTGCCGAACTTGGTTCTGCAATCTTTAACCTCAGTAGATAATGGCCAATCTAGTTTAATTGGTCTTGCAATATTTGCATTGCTATCTGTTGCAGTGTTAGCAGCAATTGTGTTTATTGAGAAGGCGCAGCGTCGTATTCCGGTAAACTATGCTCAAAAACAACAAGGTCGTCGTGTATTTACCGCTCAGCAAACACATTTGCCATTAAAAATTAATATGGCGGGTGTGATTCCTGCAATTTTTGCGAGTTCATTGCTATTGTTCCCAGCGAGCTTAGGGCAATGGGTAGGCAGTGCAGATCCAAATGCTGGCGTGATTAAACGTGGCCTACAAGATTTGGCACTCGTATTGTCGCCGGGTCAACCGATGTATTTGGTGCTATTTGGTGCATTAATTATCTTCTTCTGTTACTTCTATACTGCGCTAGTATTTAGCCCTAAAGAAGTGTCAGAGAATTTAAAACGTAGTGGTGCTTATGTACCGGGTATTCGTCCTGGTGAGCAAACTGCACGCTATTTAGATCATATTTTGAATCGTTTGACTTTTATTGGCGCGGTTTATATCACAATCATCTGTTTAATGCCGATGATTCTACAAAGCTCATTTGGTATTCCATTTAGCTTAGGTGGTACGTCTTTACTGATCGTAGTGGTGGTGGTGATGGACTTTATGGCTCAGCTCCAAGCTCATCTCACATCGCATCAATATGACAATCAATCGTTAATGCGTAAAACGACTGCTCATCCGAAAGGATAAGCGCACTTAGAGGTTTCATTATGAAAGTTCAAGCTTCTGTAAAGAAAATTTGTGGTAGCTGTAAAGTTATCCGTCGTAATGGGGTTATTCGCGTAATTTGCAGCGCAGAACCTCGTCATAAGCAGCGTCAAGGTTAATCTGATCAAGACCTGTTGATTTCAGTAGGCTAATTAGGTTATTATCCGCCCCTCAAAGATTTTGTCGGGCGGTTGATTATCTTAACTGCCTTTTTGGAGAAAATTGAATGGCTCGTATTGCCGGTGTAAACATTCCGGATAACAAGCATGCTGTTATCTCTCTAACGTACATTTTTGGTATTGGTCGCCACACTGCAAAAGCTATCTTAGCTGCTGCTGGTATTGCACCAACAACTAAAATTCGTGAATTAGATGACGCTCAGCTTGATGCGATTCGTGCAGAAGTTACTAAGGTTCCTACCGAAGGTGATTTACGTCGCGAAATTTCCATGAACATTAAACGTTTAATGGATTTAGGCTGCTACCGCGGTCTTCGTCATCGTCGCAGCTTGCCTGTCCGTGGTCAACGCACCAAAACTAACGCACGTACCCGTAAAGGTCCGCGCAAACCTATTAAGAAATAAGATTTCTGGAAGCTAAAAGATGGCTAAAGATACTCGCACACGCAAGAAGGTCACTCGTACCGTCTCTGAAGGTGTTGCACACATTCACGCTTCTTTTAATAACACCATTGTGACTATTACCGATCGTCAAGGTAATGCACTGGCTTGGGCTACCTCTGGTGGACAAGGCTTCCGTGGATCACGTAAATCAACTCCGTTTGCTGCTCAGGTAGCTGCTGAAGTTGCTGGTAAAGCTGCTTTAGATTACGGTTTGAAAAACTTGGACGTCCTTGTAAAAGGTCCTGGTCCAGGTCGTGAATCTGCGGTTCGTGCTTTAGGTGCAGTGGGTTATAAAATTAACAGCATTACCGATGTGACGCCAATCCCGCACAACGGTTGCCGTCCACCTAAAAAACGTCGCGTGTAAGGAGAAACATTCATGGCTCGTTATATTGGTCCAAAATGCAAACTCTCTCGCCGCGAAGGGACAGACCTGCAATTAAAATCTGGCGTTAAACCATTTGACGTCAAAACAAAAAAAGCTGCTAAAGCACCTGGCCAACATGGTGGCGCTCGTGGCGGCAAACAATCTGAGTACTCACTACAATTACGTGAAAAACAAAAAGTACGTCGTATGTACGGTGTTTTAGAGCGTCAATTTAGTAACTACTACAAAGAAGCTGCTCGTGTTAAAGGCGCAACAGGTGAAAACTTGTTGAAACTTCTTGAAAGCCGTCTAGATAACGTTGTTTATCGCATGGGTTTTGGTTCTACACGTGCAGAAGCTCGTCAGCTTGTATCTCACCGTTCAATCACTTTAAATGGTCGTCGTGTTAACATCGCGTCTATCCAAGTTAAAGCTGGTGACGTTGTTGCAGTTCACGAAGGTGCTAAACAACAATTGCGTATCAAAAACGCAGTTGAGTTAGCGACTCAACGTGGCATTCCATCTTGGATTGAAATTGATCATTCTAAATTGGAAGGTACGTTCAAAGCTGCACCAGATCGTTCTGATTTACCTGCTGAAATCAACGAAAGCTTGATTGTAGAATTGTATTCTAAATAATCCTTGAGGTAGCAATAATGACGCGTACTGCAAATGAGTTTCTAACTCCGCAAGCGATCAAGGTCGAAGCGGCAAGCGGGACCTCGGCAAAAGTTATTCTAGAACCATTAGAGCGTGGCTTTGGTCATACTCTTGGTAATGCTTTACGTCGTATCCTTTTGTCTTCTTTACCTGGCGCAGCCGTGGTTGAAGTAGAGATTGAAGGTGTCGAGCACGAGTACAGTACTTTGGAAGGCTTGCAGCAGGACATCGTCGAGCTCTTGCTGAACCTAAAAGGATTGTCTATTAAGCTGTTCGATCAAAATGAAGCTTATCTGACATTGGAAAAACAAGGTCCTGGCGACGTTACAGCCGCTGACCTTCGTTTACCACACAATGTTGAAGTGGTTAACCCTGAACATTTGATCGGTACTTTAAGTGCTTCTGGCTCATTAAAAATGCGCCTGAAAGTTTCTCAAGGTCGTGGTTATGAGACTTCTGATTCACGCTTCCCTGAAGGCGAAACTCGCCCAGTGGGTCGTTTACAATTAGATGCTTCTTACAGCCCAATCAAACGTGTGTCTTATACAGTGGAAAACGCTCGTGTAGAACAACGTACTGACCTTGATAAACTGATCATTGATCTTGAAACCAACGGTACTGTTGATCCTGAAGAAGCAATCCGCAAAGCGGCAACAATCTTGCAACAACAAATTGCAATTTTTGTTGATCTTCAGAAAGATCAAGCACCAGTTGCTCAAGAGCCTCGTGAAGAAGTTGATCCGATTTTGCTTCGTCCAGTAGATGATCTAGAGCTTACTGTTCGTTCTGCTAACTGTTTGAAAGCAGAAAATATTTACTACATTGGCGATCTTGTTCAACGTACTGAAGTTGAGTTGCTTAAAACTCCTAACTTAGGTAAAAAATCGTTGACTGAGATTAAAGATGTTCTGGCATCGAAAGGCTTGCAATTGGGCATGCGTTTAGAGAACTGGCCACCGGCTAGCCTCCGCATGGACGATCGCTTTGCTTATCGTAGCCGTTAATTAAGTAGGACTATCACCATGCGTCATCGTAATAGTGGTGTGAAATTAGGCCGTACAAGCAGTCATCGTAAAGCGATGTTCCAAAACATGGCTAATTCTTTGTTCGAACACGAGTTAATTAAAACTACTGTTCCTAAAGCAAAAGAATTGCGTCGTGTTGCTGAGCCTTTAATCACTTTAGCTAAAGTCGATTCTGTAGCAAACCGCCGTTTAGCGTTTGCTCGTACTCGTTCAGCTGCAACTGTTGGTAAATTATTTACCGTTCTTGGCCCTCGTTACAAAGAACGTAACGGCGGTTATCTACGTGTTCTTAAAGCGGGCTTCCGTGCAGGTGATGCTGCACCGATGGCTTACGTTGAGCTAGTAGATCGCGAAGTTAACTAATTTCGTGAAGAGCAGCGTACGTTGTTCTAAAAAAGGTCGGTTTTTAACCGACCTTTTTTAATGCCTGCAGTTTTGTGGTGGCTATATATTGTTAGACAATAATTCAATTTGTCCTTAAAAGATAAAAATAAAACGCCTTTTGCTTAAACTTGACATTGTGCATTGTCAAAAATGTGATTTAATAAATATAAATCTAAGATAGGTTAAAAGAACAACATGGAAAAACAAGTTGATATTCTCATTGTAGGTGCAGGGATCTCCGGTGTAGGTTTGGCTGCGCATCTTTCAAAAAGTTGTCCAAATCGTTCATTTGAAATTATTGAACGTCGTGAAAGTTTCGGTGGTACATGGGATCTTTTTAAATATCCGGGTATTCGTTCTGATTCGGACATGTCAACTTTTGGCTTTAATTTTAAGCCGTGGAAAAAATCTAGTGTGCTTGCTGATGGGTCTTCGATTAAAGGCTACCTTTCTGAAGTGATTGATGAATATAAGATTAAAGAAAAAATTCATTTTCAGCACCGTGTTGTGAGTGCGAACTACGATTCACAAACTCGTAAATGGTCTGTTGTTATTGAAGATGCGAAGAAGAAACAACAAACCTGGGTTGCAAATTTCGTCTTTGGCTGTACGGGTTATTATAATTATGACCAAGGTTTCCAACCTGAGTTTAAAGGGCAGGAAAACTTTAAAGGTACCTTCATTCATCCACAACATTGGCCTGAAAATATTAATTATGCAGGCAAAAAAGTGGTGATTATTGGTAGTGGCGCAACAGCAATTACCCTTGTGCCAGCTATGGCAAAAGGCGGTGCAGGGCATGTGACTATGCTACAGCGCTCTCCGACCTATATTGCCTCAGTACCTTCTATTGACATCATTTACGACAAAATGCGTAAAGTATTACCTGAAGATGTTGCTTATAAACTTACCCGTGCACGAAATATCGGTGTCCAACGGGCTGTTTATGCTATTGCACAAAAGCAACCTAAATTACTCCGTAAATTTTTATTAAAATCAATTGAGTTGCAGTTGAAAGGTAAAGTGGATATGAAGCACTTTACCCCAGATTACAATCCTTGGGATCAGCGCCTTTGTGTGGTGCCAGATGGTGATTTGTTTAAAATTTTACGCGAAGGCCGTGCATCTGTTGAAACCGATCAAATTGAAAGTTTTACTGAAAATGGCATTCAATTAAAATCAGGTAAACATTTAGAAGCGGACGTGGTGATTTCAGCTACAGGACTCAACATTCAAATTCTAGGCGGGATCAGTGCCACAATCGATGGACAGCCATTAAATACCTCTAAGCATATGTTGTACCGTGGCGTGATGGTCAGTGATGTACCAAATATGGCGATGATTATTGGCTATATTAATGCTTCATGGACATTAAAAGTTGATATTGCTTCTGAATACATCTGTAAATTGATTAACTATATGGATCAAAATGGTTATAACCAAGTGATTCCACAAGGCGATGCGACCGAGTTGTTAGAAGACACAGTAATGGGAAGCTTGACTTCAGGTTATATTGCACGTGCGGCAGATGTGATGCCAAAACAGGGTAAACATGCACCGTGGAAAGTCAGCAATAACTATTTGGCAGATCGTAAAGAATTAAAGCATGCTTCATTTGAAGATGGAGTGCTGAAATTTGAAAAAAAGTCTGATCAAGTGGCGGCTAAACCCAGATTAGTTTCTTAAGTCAGTTACATAAAAAAGGAGCATCATGCTCCTTTTTTTGCTTTAGATATGTGACTTTAGGGTTTTATTTGATGCGCTTTATTTGTTGAAAAATATATGATGTTGAAAACAAGGAAAAACACACAGGGTTAATGTGAAGAATCAAGAACATTCAGAATTTATAAAATTAAATGATTATGAGCTATATACCAAAGCTTGGCAGCCTGAAACAGCAGATAAAGATGCAACTTTGGCCCCGATTATATTGATGCATGATTCACTGGGGAGTGTGGATTTATGGCGTGATTTTCCTGCGCAATTGGCTGCTGAGTCTGGCAGAACGGTGATTGCCTATGATCGATTGGGTTTTGGCCGATCGTCAGCGAATCCTCATCTATTAAGTACAGATTTTGTCTATGCTGAAGCGCGGCAGGGCTTTAAGGCGCTTCTTCAACATTATTCCATTCAACAGTTTATCGTGATGGGGCATAGTGTTGGCGGGGGAATGTCAGTCGTGATTGCCAGTGAATATGCTGAACAATGTCATGGTCTGATTACCATAGCCGCACAGTATGAAGTGGAAGTACTGACATTATCGGGTATACGTGAAGCCAAAACAGGTTTTGCGCAGCCGGGACAGCTTGAACGCTTGGCTAAATACCATGGGGATAAAGCCCAGTGGGTTTTGGATGCTTGGACGGAAACTTGGCTTTCACCAAGTTTCCGTCAATGGAACCTCGAAGATTATGTTGGAAAAGTACAGTGTCCAAGCTTGATCATCCATGGAGAACTGGATGAATACGGGACGACAGCACAAGCTCAGAAACTTTTTTCGGGTATAAAAGCTGATGCAGAGCTAGAGATTTTGGAAGGGCTTCATCACATGCCGCACAAAGAGCAACCCGCATTGGTCGCTGCATTAATCTGTGATTTTGTGAATGATTTAAGTTGATATCGAAAGAATGAAAAAAGCCCATCATCTGATGGGCTTATTTGTTATAAAGAGCGGGAAATCAGCTCTTTCATAATTTCATTGGTACCGGCATAGATACGATTGGCGCGGTTGTCGATATAAGCCCGTGCAATTGGATATTCAAGCATATAGCCATAGCCGCCATGCAACTGCAGACATTCATCTACGACTTTGGAGAACATCTCTGAAATTTTGTATTTAGCAGCTGCGGCTGCGTCAATACCGAGCTGTTCCTCAAGTTGCAGCTCCATACATCGGTCTAGATAAGTTCGACAAAAATCGATTTCAGTGCGTAGCTCTGCCAATTTAAAACGGGTGTTTTGGAAACTAGATACGGTCTTGCCAAATGCCTTACGCTCTTTGGTGTATTGAACAGTGTGCGCAAAGGCTGCTTCTGCACCGGCTTGGCAAATAATCGCGACCAACATACGTTCCCAAGCCAATTCCTTCATCAGCATCATAAAGCCCATACCTTGCATGCCGAGTAAGTTGCTTTTAGGGACGCGGACATTGTCAAAGAACAGTTCACAGGTATCCTGACCTTTCATGCCAATTTTGTTTAAAGGTTTGCCTTTACTAAAACCGACGCGATCTGCCTCGACGATAATTAGCGATAAATTGGCTGAACCTTTTTCACTATTACCTGTCTTGCAGACCACAATTGCCATGTCAGATAAATAGCCATTGGTGATAAAGATTTTTGAACCATTAATAATATAGTCATCACCATCTTCTGTAGCGGTTGTGCGAACTGCCTGTAGGTCTGAACCTGTGCCCGGTTCGGTCATTGCAATGGCAGTCACAGTTTCGCCAGACGCCATTTTCGGCAGCCAATGCAGCTTTTGTTCTTCATTGCCAAAGTTATGAATATAATTGGCCACAATGTCGGAATGCAGTGAAAAGCCGGTAGAGGAGTCCATGGCATAGGCCTGCTCTTCAATCAGAATCATGCTATAGAGTCGGTCTACACCATAGCCGCCATAAGCTTCGGGCATGGTCGGGCAAAGCAAGCCCATGGCACCAGCTTTATTCCATAAGTCACGGTCTACATGTTGTTGTTTTTCATACTTTTCGATATTGGGCACAACTTCTTTTTCATAAAATTTTCGTACTGTTTCACGAAATGCATCATGTTCTGCATTAAATAATTGACGTGGCAGCATGTTGTTGAGTGGGCGAATCGCTCCAGATTGCATTTTGAATATCCTATTCATTTTTATGGCTTTGTCTCAACTTATAAGATGCAGCGTGTGACTGCAATGTGCAGAACATTCAAAAGCAGTAAATGCGATGAAGCATTCGGTCAATCTTTGAAAACACTCCACTTCAATGCGGTGGATGAGTTACACTAGACGGGTTCAACGATTGGGGAAGACAATGACTGATGAAATCAGCTTAGAAGAGCGTAAAGTGATCTACCGCGCACGTCGTGGTTTAAAAGAGATTGATGTTTATTTTGATCCCTACGTCAAAAATTACTATTTACAAGCCGATGCAGCTGAAAAAGACATGTTTGCAGAACTCGTTGCTGCAGAAGATCCAGATTTGTTGGATTGGTTTATGGAAGTTAGTGAACCGCCACGTCCTGAATTAAAAACGTTTATTCAAAAATTAAAACATTACGTTCATGGATAATCGGCAATTCAAACTGAAACGCAGTTTTTTATCGCATGCGTTTCAGTTTTTTATTTTTGCGGTATTGATGACGCTGCTTTATCAGTTACTAACACCCATGCTTTGGGGGATATTTTTCCTAATCGGGCTAGTGGTTTATGTTCTGTTTTTCCGTAAGCATTTACACGTCACCAGTCTAGATTATTTGGATGGAACTGATTGGTCTTTGCAACGACTCAACCGCCCGGTGCAACGCGTTCAAATAAGCCATATTTTGGATCATCAAATGTATATTGTGGTGTATTTTATGCATGCACGTGCAAAACCAGTGATTATTTGGCGCGATCAATTGTCATTGAAACAGTGGAAATCACTCAAAGTATTGGCCAAAATGATCTAATTGTTAGACAGCCTTTATTTTTAAAATTCAATAAAATGCAAATATTTCATTATCTTATATTGTGGGTAAAATAATCTTGTCTGACAGGATTGAAATTTATTGGCAAAATATTTAAATTGTCTGACAATTTTAAGCTGTGCGGTGATTCTCTGCCTATATATTAGCCTTACCAACAGCCGTTAAGGGAAATCATCATGATGATGCCAACTTGGATGTTTCTGGTAATAGCGATTGTGTTAGCAATTGTTATAGGACGACTAGGAACAGTGCTGAAGGAACAGTTAACTCAAAAATAAGCAGTCAAACGCTTTCACAGTTAATAAGTAGCATGTGCCGAACCGTCGCTATGCTACTTTTTTTTGCCTAAAATTTAGTCTTTGTAAAAAATCAGTCAATTGCATTCAGCGTGATTCATGGCACAGTGTGTCGTTCAAATTAGAGCAAATACTCTTTTATTCATTTTTTGCTTCTGATATGTTTGTCGTGATGGACATAAACACAATTATAGAGGACAGGAAAATGTCGAGCGTCCAAAAAATATGCCAGGGTGTGGCAGTTGTAGCAATAACAAGTACATTATTCGCGGGTTGTTCGCAGGTTGTAAAAACCGGTGCTAATGTTGCACTCGGATTTACAGAAAAACATATTGTACCACCAATTTTAGCCATGGAAGATGCTGAAATGGTGTGTAATTCAGGTAATTCATTAACTCCAGCCATTATGGCCACCAAAGATATGGGCGCAGACCCAACACGTGTGGCTGTGTTGATGTATTCAGCAGCAGGGATTTGTGCAGAACAAAAAGCCTTGGATGCAGAGTTACGCTATTTACGTGCATCTAAAGCTAACCAAGTATCCGAAGCACAGGATGCTCGTGTTGAGCAAAAGCGTTGGGCGGCACTTGCTGCACAGCGTCAATATACCGGCTATCAATTATTTCAAGATCGTTTTGAAAAGAAGTATAAGAAAAGTCTAGGTGAAGGCTGTCCAAAAATGAACAGCGACATTGACCAAACAGTGTATATGTTGGGAATGTTAAGTGGCTTACAGGCCATGACCAATGATATTAACTCAGGTGGGGCGGTAAACGTTCCAAAAGACATTGCTGCGATTGTTGAACGCGGTATGGTATGTCTGAATAATGAAAAATTCTGGGGCGCACCAAATGCAACCCGCGCTGTGATCTGGACGTTATTGCCGGGTGCAGGTGATGGAAAACCTGATCCATACCAAACATTGAAACAATCTACGCAAATTGGTGAGCAAAAAGGTGTGAGACTGTCACATGCTTTATATGCGGTTGCTGCACAAGCCAGTGGCGATGATGCGAAAATCCGTGATGCCTTACGTACCTTTGCACAAGCGCGTAGCGATGAGAAACCTGTTAATCCACAATTTAAGCTCATCGATAGCATGGCTGAAACCATGGTGAAAGGGATTTCAGATCGTTATTGGACTGAACATACAGGCGTTCGTACGGCTGATGATGGTATGGAACATTTCTGGGATGAAAGTGCCAATAGTTCTGAACTCGATGATTTGTTTAGTGGTGATATTGAAACCAGTGGCACAGCTGCAAATTAATCTTTGCAATAGCGTTTAAAAGTGAGGTACAGGAGGAGCGAAAATGAAACTACAATTTTTAATACCGAAAATTGTCTTTCTTGCCGTATTCGTTTCGATCTGTGCCTCGCTACAGGTATTTAAAGATTATTTTATCTATTGGCAAGATGACTTATTTCATGATTTTTGGCGCTTATGGACCGCACATTGGGTTCACGTCGGTTGGATTCATTTTGTTTTAAATATATTGGCCTTTATTTGCTTACCGTTTATTTTCCCACGAGTTTCGACATGGCATTTTGTTGCCATTTTATTGATTTTATCTCCTTTAATCAGTCTAAGTTTCTATTTTTTCTTACCCGATATTGAAGCCTATGCCGGATTATCTGGTGTCTTACATGGTGCCTATGTCGCGGTCGCTTGTGTGCATTTGATGTATCGACGGGAGCGAAATTTTGCAGCCTTTGTATTGTTGCTGATTTTGGCAAAATTGGTGTGTGAAAATACCGTGGGCAATACGGGAACGGCTGAATTAATTGGAAGCCCCATTTTAGTCGAAGCACATTTATTGGGGGTGATTTGGGGCATTATCATCGCCTTGTTCTATCTTGTTGGCAATTATTTCTGGGATCGTTAGCTCACTTTAGGTGATTGGGTTGACAAAAAAAACCGAAAAGAAAATACATATTGTCATTTTAATGTTTTGAATATTGATGCAAATTTAAACGTAATAATAAAACAGTTAGGTCAGGGAAAGGATCTTCTCGAGCCGCTAAGGAAAAGGATGCTTGGCTCCGCTAGGCTCCAAAATAAAAAATAGGAAGACTCATGCAAAATGATGCACAAAACAGATCCGGCATCGTCGGGCTGTTAAGGTATGTCTGGACAGAATGGATTTCGACTCTAGTCGTGTTGATCTTGCTTCTGCTTACATTGATTATCGGTACAGGGGAGATGATTCATGGTCAGCTTCTGCGTACTGGTGAGCGTTTGTATGGTAATGAAAGCATTGGGATGCAGTATTCATTTTTACGTGCAGAACCGACCAAGCCTGAATGTGACCGTAACCCGAATGTCGATGCGTTGGTGAAAACTCAAATGCAAGCCAATGCAGCAGATGAGTTTGCTGATTTTTTTGGTACGGCATCTGAGAATGACGTTCGTTCGTCTATTTTAGCGAGTGTGCAGCAGTGTGAAGAAAAGTATCAATTTTATGATAAAGCCATGCAACATATGGAGAAGCATCCGAGTATTCGCGCCTATCGTAATTTTGAAACAAGCTTCTTCGGTATCTTTAAATTTGGTACTGAAAATCGCGCCATTTTGTTGATTTTTATGGTGGTTATAGCTGCGATTAGTGCGACATTGAAAATTCATCATATTGGTCTACGCGGTCCTGCAACCAAGAAGGATTATCGTGTTTATAGCCTGATGATGAGCTTCGGTAATGGACTGTTAACCTACTCAAGTATCAGCCAATTCAATTCAGTGAAAAATTCGGGAGTTCCAATGACCACCGAAACTGAACTGATTTATTGGATGTGGATGACGCTGTTCTCAATCCTGACATTGATCAGTGTTTTGCAATTGTTTAGTCCGCCAAAAGATGCCAAAGAGGGCGGTAGTCTTAGTTTCGCGTTCCTAAGCGTGCCTTTATATGCGTATATGGCGTTGATTACAGGTATCGCCTTTATCTTCTTTATGGACTACCCGATGGGGCAAGGCATCTATTTAGGGCAATTGGTCGAGTTTTCAAGTATTTTCCTGAATCTAGCGTTATTCATTTGGGCGGGTATGTTGTTGAAGCAAACCCGTGTCGTAGATTTATTCTTGAATATTTTACGCCCATGGAACTTAGCTCCTGAGACTTTAACATGGCTGATTTTAATCGCAGCAGCATTGCCTACAGCCTATACTGGAGCATCGGGGATCTTTGTCATTGCGGCAGGCGCGATTATTTATAAGGAAGTGTGGAACGCTGGCGGACGCCGTCAATTTGCCTTGGCTGCAACAGCAATGTCCGGTTCGCTTGGGGTGGTTTTACGTCCATGCTTATTGATTGTGGTTGTTGCATCGCTAAATAAAGAAGTGACCACGGATCTGCTTTATCAATATGGTATTTATACGTTCTTGCTGACATCTACGATGTTTTTAATTGTGTCGTTATTTTTTGCAGAACATAAGTTCCGTATTGCTCAAGCCAATGTGGCAGCGCCGCAGTCAGGACGTGCCTTCTTAGCCGTTATTCCTTATATTGTGATTTTCGTGCTGATTTGGATGTTCTATAAATATTTATTGAATACAGATTTAAATGAATTTACTGCACCAGTCATGATGCCTGTTATTCTGCTGATGATCGTTTTAGTGGATAAATTACGTCATCAGCCAGCACCATTGTCAGCAGTTGGGCATTGGGATGAAACACTAACAGCAAATTATAGTGCGAATGCTGAACCTGCTTTAGCCGGCGCACAGGTTGCACATGCAGAATACCGTGAAGGATTACATGGTAATAGCACAGATGATGGGCAGGCTGCGAATCATACAGTGGCTCAATCCAGCTCTATGCAGATTCTACGTCAAGTTGGTTTTTGGAAGTCGATGCATATTTCGACCAGTGAAACCGTTGGACATATCGGTGCTTTGGTTATTTTGATGGCGCTTTCGGTAAGCGTTGGTGGATTGCTAGAGCGTACTGAAGTCATGAGTTTATTCCCAACTGATATCAGCAGTACTTTTTTGGTTATCACATTGATTGTCGGATTGATGGTCTTTGTGGGTATGATTATGGATCCGTTTGGCGCAGTCATTTTAATTTCTGCAACTATTGCTCCTGTAGCCTATCAATACGGTATTCATCCTGTGCATTTTTGGATGATTACACTCATTGGTTTTGAGCTAGGTTATGTTACGCCTCCAGTTGCATTGAACCACCTCTTGGCCCGACAGTCGATAGGGGATGCTGAAGTCAATGAAGCGGATGCTGAAGTTCGTCACTTGTCGTTTTATTACCGTTATGAACGTTGGATTTTGCCGCTGATTGTGCTGTTCCCTGCAATGTTGATTATTGCGTATCTGCCGTATTTCTTTAAGCTGTTTGGTTGGTATCAATAAATTAATTTTGAAGCATTAAAAAAGCACCTTCGGGTGCTTTTTTATTGAATAAGGGGCTGTGCATTTGATGGTAAATGGTTTGAATCTTTATGACTTTTTAAACTTATTTTGTAGGATTGGACTACAGAGCAAAATCGCTAAAAATATAAAAGCAAAGCCGAATAGGCTGTAAATGTCTGGCAGTTCCTGCCAAAGAACAAAGCCCCAAATACCTGCAAAAATAATCGTGATATAGTTCACGGGGCCAATTTGACCTGCGGGTGCGAGCTTATAGGCATTGGACATAAAAATTTGACTGATATTGGCCAAAAGTCCCGCTGTAATCAGAAAAGCTAACTCTTTTAAACTATAGGGACGCCAGAGCCAAAACATTGGGATCATGGAAATAAGTGTGCCAAAAAAGCAGAAATAAAACACAATGCGTTCAGGCGGTTCTGTTGCTGTAAGCGCACGGACAGTGACAAATGCCATGGCTGCCAAGAAGCTTGCGCTCAGTCCGATGAGTGATAACTGATTGAACATTCCTGCATCGGGCTTTGCGACGAAGAGCACGCCGATTAAACCAATGACTGCGGCAATGAGCATACTCAGGGTCATTTTTTCTTTTAAAAATAACCATGCAATTAAGGGGATAAAGATCGGTGAGGAATAGGTGAAGACCATGGCATTGGAGAGTTTTAAGTGTGCAATGGCATAAAAAAAGCCATACATTGCCACCAAGCCTACGATTGAACGCCATGTATGCATCCACAGTTTTTCAGTTCTAAAAAATGTGCTCCCTTTTTGCAGGATCAAAGGGAGAAAGATCAATAAGCCAACCGCATTTCGAAAAAATACGATGGTGGCATTATCTACCGTGTGAGATGCGTAGCGTATACAAACCCCCATGATGGAAAAAAGCAGCGCTGACAGCATGAGAAAGCCAATTGCTTTGGGGATATTCTGTGGTGTAGTAGTGGACATAACAAAAAGGCTAAAAAATCTGATGATATTCTAGCCTATAAGTACGCAGGGTGTAGCAGAAGTCGGTTATTTTGCTTGTTGTGCTAACTGGGCTTCGAGTAATTTAATTTGTTCTTCTTTCAGTTTAATCAGCTCATCTGCATCTGAATGTTGCTGTTTTAAGCTTTGCTCCTGATCATTCAATTGTTGTTGAATGTCATCTAATTTGGCAATTTCCTCTTTGGCTAAAGAGGCATTTTCAGGCACAGCTGCATCTAAAATGTCTTCTTCGACCAATTTAATGGTTTCAGTCTCTGCGGTAGGGACTGATGCTTCAGTCTCAGATTGGACAGGGGTTGCAACAGGCGGTTTAGCCGGTGCAGCGACCAGTTCTTCTTGAAGTGCAGATTTATCTGCTGTACTGCTGCTTAACCATTGATATGCAAAAAAGATAGCAATCAATAACGTTAAGCCCCCAATGATTCCAACTAACAATTTTGGATTATGTCTTTGATCTTCTGTCATTGCTTGACCTTAATTTTTATTTAGGCTGACGTGGCTTAAATTGGATCACACCGATATCGTCTGGCACGGCAGGTTGTTCAGGTTGATCGACATGAGTCGGTCGATTTTCACTGTAACCACAATCAATGCATTCGATCCATTCGTCTTCGCCAGAGGTCAGCATGACAACCCGGTCCATCGCTTGGCATTTTGGACATTTTGCACCTGCAATGAAGCGTCGTTTAATGGTCATCATACTTACCTTGAATCTAACTAAGGTCCCTAGTTTAAGCGTTTTTAGATGCGTTCGTCCAACCTTGATGACGCAGCAAAGCATCTATTTTTGGCTCGCGTCCGCGGAAATTGATAAATGCGTCAAGTGCCGTATCTTTTCCGCCAACTGCTAGAATAAATTGTCTAAACGACTTGCCAGTCGAAGTATTAAAAATTCCTTCATTTTCGAATCGGTCGAAGGCATCACTTGCCAAAACCTCTGCCCATTTGTATGAATAATAACCAGCAGCGTAACCACCTGCAAAGATATGACTGAAACCATGTTGGAAACGGTTGTACGAAGTAGTGGGTGCAACTGCATATTTTTGACGAATATCATCTAGGGTGTGTTGGATGCCTGCAGCGTCCAAAGCAGGGTTGGCCTTATGGATATTTAAGTCAAACATGGCAAATTCAATTTGACGTAAAGTTTGCATCCCAGACTGGAAGAAACGTGCATCTTGCAGTGCTTTTAGCAGATCGGCTGGTAAAGTTTGCTTTGATTCTATATGTTCACTGAGTAAATCTAAACTTTCTTGATCCCAAGTCCAAAACTCCATGAATTGACTTGGCAGCTCTACAGCATCCCACGCCACGCCATGTGTACCAGCCACAGCAATATTATCGACTTCAGTGAGCATGTGATGTAAGCCATGACCAAATTCGTGGAACAGCGTTGTTACTTCATCATGAGTGAGTAAAGCAGCTTGCTCACCGACAGGTGGGGTAAAGTTGCAGACCATGTAGCAAATTGGTTTTTGCAGACCATTTTCAGTTTGCATGCGTGAACGGAAGCCGCTCATCCATGCGCCGCCACGTTTCCCACTTCGTGCATACAGGTCAAAGTAGAAACCGCCAATCACGCTGCCTTGATCTTCAAGTTCAAAATAACGTGCATCAGGATGCCAAACAGGCGCTTCACGCTCGATTACATTGATGCCATAGAGACGATTTACAATGCTGAACAAGCCTTGAATAATTTTAGGTGCAGGGAAATAGGGCTTCAGATCTTCTTGTGACAAATTAAACTGTTGAACTTTGAGTTTTTCTGAATAGAAAGTGGCATCCCACGGTTGTAACTCAGTGATACCGTCTTGCGCTGCAATGGCTTTCAGTTCAGCGATTTCTTTCTCTGCTGGGTCACGCGCATGTTCTGCCAATTCAATCAGGAACTGATCTACAGTTGCTACATCGGGTGCCATTTTGCTTGCCAAGGACAATTCGGCGTAGTTGTTAAAACCAAGCAGGCTTGCCATTTCCTGACGTAGCTTCAAGATTTCTTCCATGACCGCTGTATTATCAAATTCAGCAGAGTCTGCCTGATCAGAAGCACGTGTGGTATAGGCTTTATAGAGTGCTTCACGCACTTCGCGGTCTTCTGCATAGGTCATAATGGCAATATAAGACGGGAAGTCGAGTGTGGCTACAGCTTGTTCGAGTTCGCGTTGCTGACCATATTGTTTCAGAAGTTCAATACTGCCTTGAGGTAGTCCTTTGAGCTGCGCTTCAGTTAAAGGTTTGAAGTAGGCTTGGGTGGCATCCAATACGTGATTGGAAAAGTCTGATGATAATTGTGAAAGGCGTGCAGAGATTTCTGCATAGCGTTTTTTCGCTTCACCTTCTAAGGCTACGCCTGAAAGTTTAAAATCTCGTAACGCAAGTTTAATCGCGCTTTGCTGTGCTGGAGGAAGCGTGTCGAAAACACTGTTGTCATGTACATGCTGATACGTTTGATACAACACTGTATGTTGACCTAGCTGCGTATAGTACTCACTCAGGACGGGTAGTAAAGATTGGTAAACTTCACGTGTTTCGGCATTATTCATGACAGCATTGAGGTGCGAAAGCACGCCCCATGCTTCACTCATGTTATTTTCAAGGGTATCGACGTGTTCTAACGTATTTAGTTGTTTTTGTACCGAATCTGGAACAACTGTCAGTTCATTTAGAAATTGTTGACCGTGTTGAATCGCATTTTGAATTTTTTCTTTGAGTTGATCTAAGGTAATTTGATCAAATTGAGGAACGGGCAAAGTTGCCTTTTCTAAAGTCATATTTTCTACTTCATATAAATCCTGAGTTATTTATAGATGTAGGGTTTGTTGCGGGTTAAATCAAGACTAAATCAGGAATTATTCATCTTCTGCAGAGGTCGAGAAGTCTTCACTGACCTGAAGAATCAAAAAGAGCGCCGAAGCGCTCTTGATTTAAACCTTAATCCGCAGATGATTTTGCATTGGATTTTTTCTTTTTCGGTTTAGATTTTTTCTTCACTTTATCTTTAGCCTTCGCTTCAGATTTGCTTGCAGATTTTTTAGCAGGCTTTTTACCGAATGAACTGGGCTTAGATTTTGACTTTTTGCGTCGTATGGGCTGTTCTCCATCTTCAGCAACGTTGGTTTTACGTTCTGAAAAGACTTCTTCTTTGGCTGTAGGTTTTGCAACACGAGGGGCACGTGCGCGAATAGCGCGACCTGCATGGCTCAATTGTTGAATCAATTCAAAGTCAATTTTGCGCTCTTCTAGGTTTACACCAGCGACTTTAATTTTCACTTCATCGCCTAGACTGAAAACTTGACCGCGAGATTGACCAATTAAGCTCTGACTTGGTTGGTCATAGACAAAGAAGTCATCACCCAATTGGCTGACGTGGATCATGCCATCAACATATAAGTCTTTGAGCGTTACAAACAGGCCAAATTCAGCAGTCGCACTGATAATGCCGACAAACTCTTCACCCAAATGTTGCTGCATGTAATGGCACTTCAACCATGTAGTGACAGAACGTGAAGCTTCATCAGCACGGCGCTCGGTCGCAGAGAAGTGTTCACCTGCATCATCCAGCGAAGCACCAGAAATTGGATAAGGTTTTTTCTTCAATTGTGCTTTGATGGCACGGTGAAGTAACAAGTCTGGATAACGACGGATTGGAGATGTGAAATGCGTATATGCTTCGTAAGCCAAGCCAAAGTGACCTGCATTGTTCGCGCCATAATAGGCTTGCATCATTGAGCGGAGTAAAACGGCATGAATGCTTGGAGCATCAATACGGTCTTTGGTGGCATCAATCACGGCTTGATAGTCAGCTTGAGTCGGCTGTTCAGGGAATGGAAGACCCAATAACTTCACAAAATCACGAACCTTTTGAATACGTGAGAACTCAGGTGGTTCATGCACACGGTACAGCATCGGAATTTCGTTTTTTAATGCATATTCTGCCGCTGCGACGTTTGCCAACAACATGCATTCTTCAATTAACTTATGTGCATCATTACGGCTACGCGGTAAGATTTCATTAATACCGCCAAGCTCATCAAAAGTCATATAAGTTTCAACGGTTTCAAATTCCATCGCGTGGCGTTCAGCACGTAAGCCTTTCAACACTTGATACAATTGGAATAGGGTATTGACCGATTTACGCACATCACGGTTTTCAGGAATGGCTTGACTATTACCCTCAAAATATTCGGCAACTTGGGTATAGGTCAAACGAGCTTTTGAATGCATTACACCCGGATAGAACTCAAACTTAGTGACACGACCCGCGCGAGATAAGTTTAAATCACAGACCATACATAAACGGTCTACGTGTGGGTTCAAAGAACATAAACCATTCGACAGCGCTTCAGGCAACATCGGCAATACAAAATGAGGGAAGTACACCGATGTACCGCGCTCTTGAGCTTCGTCATCGAGCGGTTTACCCGGACGTACATAATGGCTGACATCGGCAATTGCTACCACAACGCGATAACCACCACCCGGACGTTTTTCCGCATACACGGCATCATCGAAGTCGCGGGCATCTTCACCATCAATGGTGACAAGCGCTAAATCACGTAAGTCGACACGACCTTCACGGTCTTGTTCTGATGGTTCTTTAAAGCTGTTGGCTTCTTGTTGTACCGCTTCAGGGAATTCGTAAGGTAAACCAAATTCTAAAATGGTTTGTGGAATAATAATTTCAGTGTCTGCTTTATCTGCCATCGACTGAACAATATGACCTGTCGCAAATTCTTCTTTGGTTGGGTAGCTGTCAATCGCAATACGCACAGAGTCGCCGAGTTTGACTTTGGCATGCTCGATTAATTCTTTTTCTAAAGTAATCGGTTGGTGTGCATTGGGATTTGCCGGCTGAATAAAATATTCGCCTTCATACTCAGACACTTTACCGATAATTTCTTTGACACGATGCTGTAGAACTTCAGTAATAAAGCCCCATGCTTTGCCTTTACGGTCTACCGAAGTTTGGCGGACTTTAACACGGTCACCATTAAACACCTGACGTAACTCACGTTCAGGAAGTAAAAGGTCATCTTCACCACTAATATTGGCTGTGCCTAAACCTTTTGAGTTGATATAAACCGTTGCTTCATGAGTCGGTTGCTCAGCTGCAAGCTGGAACTTAAATCCATCTTTCATCAACTGACCATCTCGAACCATCGCAATCAGACGATGACTCAGTGCATCAATACTTTTTTGATCGGCAATTTCAAAATGTTCTACAAGATCGGCATGCGACATTGCAGTTTTCAGTTGTTCAATCGTCTCTTGAATTAGAGTACGGCTTGGAATTGGATTGTCATAACGTTCGGCTTCAGCTTTTGCTTCAGGGTCGACCCAGTTTTTCATATGTATTTGGCTTCAAATCAGAAGATTAGGATTAGCATAAGTCATGCAAGCAGATACTGCACGCAATTGATTGCAATAAAGTGTTTTATGCCGATATTTTATAATGTTTAAAGCTGAAAAGTAGGGGATAGCAGCGCGTGCTGAACTAATTTTGCACTAATTTTTTGAAAATCGTTTAAAAAATATCTAATTGAGTAAAAAAATGAAAAAAATATAACGACTGTGCTTGCAGTCGTATCATGATCTTTGTATTATGGCGGCACGTTACGGTGAGATGGGTGAGTGGCTGAAACCACATCCCTGCTAAGGATGCATACGGGCAACTGTATCGAGGGTTCGAATCCCTCTCTCACCGCCACGATTTACTTATGTCGCGCTCATAGCTCAGCTGGATAGAGCACTTGGCTACGAACTAAGGGGTCGGGAGTTCGAATCTCTCTGAGCGCACCAATAAGTAAATCTGAAAACGTAGTCTTTTAAGACGACACAAGTTACGCGCTCATAGCTCAGCTGGATAGAGCACTTGGCTACGAACTAAGGGGTCGGGAGTTCGAATCTCTCTGAGCGCACCAACTTGAACAAATTACCGCACATGTTGCGGTTTTTTTGTGCTTGTGATTTATCGCTTTGATATAGCTGTCTTTTGTTTGGATTGTATAAAGCGTTCTTTTTCATAAGACGACCCATCAGTAAATTTGATTTTGCTTTCTTCCATAGATAACCTTTTTTTTCAGATGTTCATGGTGATGCAATTTTTTAAATCTAAGGCAAGGAAAAGTTGACTCATTTAAAGCCGTGATTCAATGATGGCGATATATTTGTTATCTATCTTGAGCATTTATAAGTGAGTACAGCTAACTTTAGATTCCAAACTTGTGATGCAAAAGCCCTTTAAAAAGTAAATTTGGCTGATTTTTAGCGTGTTTAAAGGGCAATTGTTTATTTGCTGTGCGTTTGGTTAAATTTATATGAAAAAGCTCTTAACAAAAAATAAAAATCACGTATAATGAGCCTCATCAAGACGTCGCGCTCATAGCTCAGCTGGATAGAGCACTTGGCTACGAACTAAGGGGTCGGGAGTTCGAATCTCTCTGAGCGCACCAACTTGATCAAGATTGAAAAACCGCACATGTTGCGGTTTTTTTGTGTCTGAAATATAGCTAAAAACAATAAATTCAGTTCATCAATCAAGGTTCTAACTTAGCTTTTGTTTAACTTTGAGTGCAAAGACCGTATTTCCGCCTAAAGCCGGTAACATGTCGTGATACGGCATACTGCGCATAGCACGAAGTAAAAACGGTGCTTTGTCATCAATCTTCACCGCACTGGTCAATTGTAATAACGACCCTTGTTGTAAGGGGCGAATATGCATTGCACCTCGGCCAAACTTTAAGTCCCCACCTGTTGCGGTATATTGATTTTGCAGTAAGTCGGGATAGTTAAAACGCATCTTAAAATCAAAGGGAATATTGATCACACCTAAACCCACCGAAATTTTATAGTCGGCATCCATGAGGTGCGGATTAATTTTCTGCACTTGCATATGTTTGACTTGTCTTGGAAATAAGTGCTTGAACGAAGACACATTAATCCAGCGCTGTAAGCTCGAAGGCTCTTGTGCATAATATTGAAAACTGGTGCTAAAGCGCATCAATTCATAATTTTGCCCAAAGGGAACGCGCTGCGCTGTCAAAATAAAGGACACAGGTTCTTTCGAGTTTTGACTTAATTGGGTGATTTTGTCGAGTTGAGAGGCATTCAATTTGAGTTCAGGCAATTGATTTGCAGCGAGAGTTTCACTACTAAAGGCTTTAAATCGGCGCTGTAATGATTCGAGTAAAAAACCATTGGTTCCCGCAGGAATCCCTAATTTGGCATCGGGTAAGGCATTTAATATTTTGCTAAACAAAAAACCTTTGGGCTGATTTAAATCGCCCCATTGGGTCACACTAATCAAGGTGTGTTGTGCATCAATCTCAAACCATTCAATTTTCCCTGCACCAAAGGGCACTGGTGCTTCTAGAACCAAACTATTAATGCTGTTGTGCTGAATTTGGTGCTGCATCACCACAGTTTCTTTAAAGTTTAAAACCGGAATCGGCGTCGGGATGTGGATGCGATATTCAACTTGGCTGGTTGAACCTTGCTGTTGCAAAACCTCAGCAGATTTTAGCGTGGGAAATAAGCCGGCGTAGTTTGGATAATTACTGAGTAATCTGGCGACATTTTTACTGTTGGTTGGGACAACCACCGCGGCACTTTGAAATTTACCAACGACTTTTTGTCCTGCTTTCATCGTGGGTAGACTAATCTGCTGTGAGGGATGTGCAAAAATCACGATGTGATCACCGGCAAGATTTGCCAAGGCTTTGGCATTGCCATTAAACAAGTCCAAACTACTAGGAATCTGGGGTTGCCATTGAACCAATTTGGCCCAACTGGTCGATATGCTCAGTCCACTCAGAAACACCAGGACCATGATTATTTTTGTTATCTGCATGTCACATCCTGCGTATGCAATCTTTTATTTGTTGCTGTTTTTAACGTATTTCTAGGTGGAAGGGAAGTAGTGATGTGTTACAACCGACCATTAAAAAGCATGAAGCAAATTTGAATTGTGGTGTAGTATTTAGCGCAATTCATTTTTAAATATTCATACGCTTATGTCTGAAAATCTACCTGCATTATCGCTGCGCTATTTTTTAAATCTAGAAGAATCACAGGATGGTTTTGCACTAGCTACTTTTGGCAAAAAGCAATTTACGCGTTTTTTAACGCCAGCCATTAGCCTTGGGATTATCATCTGGGGTTTTTACTTAGGTGTAAATGGTGTCGGTGCCTACTATGTTGGGCTGGGTGCTTTCTTTTTACTTCTTCAAGGTATCATGCGTTATTGGTTTTTACCGATGATGTTTAAACGCCAGTTTGTAAAATACCAATTAGGAAAAAGTGAACAAGGTATTGATTTATTTCAAGACTATGCAGAAATTCATGCCAATGGTCGTAAGAATATCTTCCATTATGCTGAAGTGGCCAATTTTGCTGAAGGCAAATTGACCTATATGCTTGAGCTGAAAAATAAAACCGTGATTATTGTGCCGAAAAGTGCATTTAAAGATACTGCGGACCAAGCGATTTTTAGCAATACTTTTCAGCACTAAGACAATCTATTCATAACAAAAGAGGGAGTAGTATGCAGTCACGTCCATCTAAAATTGTTTGCGTCGGTCGTAGTTATGCAGATCATGCCAAAGAATTAGGCAATGCAATTCCTGACCGTCCTGTGCTTTTTATGAAGCCGCCAAGTGCATTAACCGCATTAGAGCAAGGCATCTCATGGAATCCAGTATGGGGCAGTTGCCACTATGAATGCGAATTAAGTTTACGTATTGATCGTCCTTTATCGGCTGAAACTGATCCTCTCAAAGCCTTAGAAGCAGTTGGAGCTGTGACTTTGGGCCTAGATCTGACCTTACGTGATCTACAAGATGATTTAAAGAAAAAAGGTCAGCCTTGGGAGCGTGCCAAAGCTTATGATGGTTCTTGCATCCTTGCGGATTGGGTCGATGTCCAAGAGGTGGTTCAAGATTGGAAAGATGTGCATTATACCTTGCATGTCAATGATGAATTGCGTCAGAACGGTGATACTGCTTTGCTGATTTTTGATGTGGGTACTTTGTTGGCCGATATTAGCCAAGTGTTTAGTCTTGAGGCGGGTGATGTGGTCATGACGGGTACGCCTGCAGGTGTCGCGGCACTACAGTCAGGTGAGCAGTTGAAAATGACCCTAAAAGGCAAAAATCAGGACTATGTCTGGACAACCTTTGTCAAATAATCTGTGAAAGAAATACAAAAAAGGCTGCTTAATGCAGCCTTTTTTGATTGATCTATTCAGTGCTACTTGATGGCGGTGGCTCATTTGGTTGTAAAGGACCAGTGTCTTTCCATGTTTCATAGGTGTCGGCCATATGCTGTGAGCCGGTGTCTCCCAATGCACCTGCTTTGGCATACCATTGTCGCGCTTTTTCACCATCTCGAATATCATAATGATAATAATGTGCCATTTTCATCGCCGCGTCAGCATCTTGCCCTTGTTCTGCGGCATAGCTTAAATATTCAGCTGCTTTGTCGGGTGTAGACGAAGGATGTTCAGAAAAATAGTGTTGATTTCCCAAGACTTTGATCGCTTCGACATTCTTTTGTTTGGCAGCTTTTTCATACCAAATTTGCGCTTGGTGCTTATCTTGAATTAAGCCTTTTCCAGTGTCGTACATCCACCCAACGGTATATTCAGCAGCAGGATCATGAGTCTTTTTTGCAAGGTCTAGCACCCAGTGTGCAAGGAAAATATTGCCATCTTGCTGCATCTTTCGAATCACTTGATCTGCATGCGGGTTTCCTTGGTAGGCTTGAGTCATCAACCATGCGAATGCGTCCGTAGTGCCTTGATCCGCAGCAGCTTTGTACCAATGTACACTTTGTTCGATATTTTGTTCTGTGCCCGTTCCACTGAGGTATAAATCACCCACTTTCATTTGTGCAGTCGCATCGCCCGTTTGAGCGGTTTTGAGTGCAGAATTAAATTCACGCTGTTCTTTGGAACTACAAGCCGTTAAAAATACGGCAGATAAACACAGCGCTAAAATGGTTTTTTTATTCATTCGAAAGGGAGTCATTATCATTCTTTGTGGATTTTTTGATCTTAGCGGATTGTTGAATCACTTTATAGAGACCCTTATAGCTAAATTTAAACAAATTTAGGGCTTTAAGGCAGATTTTCTAAACTGATCTGGGGTGCAAAGCATCCATTTTTTAAACATATTTATAAACGCCGAGGCATTGGCATAACCAAGTTCTAAAGCAATATTTTCGACGGTTTGACCTGCGTTGAGCATCGACATGGCTTTCATGACTTTGAGGCGTTGTCGCCATTCATGCAGCGACATCCCAAGTTCTTTTTGACAATAACGTGCCAGAGTACGTTCCGTCATGTTTATCCGCTGTGCCAATTGCTCAAGCGCGCTCTGATCCGCAGGATGTTGATGTAAATAATCAAGCAGTTGTTTGAGGGCAGGGTGTTCCGAATGCGGTAAATAGCTACTGACCAGTTTAGCTTGATGCAGTTGATCTAAGATCACATGAAGCAAGCGTTGATATTCGGCCGTATTTTCCATGAGGTCGGCTTGTTGGTGTAAGAGACGCAAATGGCTGAAGATCGCGGTGACTAAGGGCGAGCTGAGTAAAATCCCAGGTTGTTTCGGTAAGTGAGTACATAGCGATTCATGTACATATAAGGTGCCATGTGAAACCGCGGTACGATTTAAACCACTGTGTTCTAAGTGTGGGGGAAGCCAAATGCCATAAGGCGGTGGGGTAATATAGTCTATCTGATTGATGTTCACTTCCATTACGCCATTAAAGGCATAGACAAACTCGCCCCAAGCATGTCCATGAACGGGATAAACAGACAGTGCAGGATCGTCACGAAAACTGATCCACAGCGCTGCTTGAATTTCATCGTTAGTGGGAAGTTGTTGCAACTGCGTATGATCTGCACGAGCTTTATGACGCATGAGAAATTTTGCCTGAATAAGAAGATCACTTGTCTATTTTGAAGTATATATTTTATTTCTGACAGTTCTATAGTGTTGCTTGTCGTATTGTCGAGTAAAAAGTGTGGAACAGCGTAAGGCGCTAGATGCAAAAGCTTCTGGTCTGATGATTATTTTGTGCATGATTTTAGGGATTCAGCAGGTCATTTTGAAATTGGCCGCGGTTGATATTGCGCCGATCATGCAAATTGCCATTCGATCGGGTTTGGCTGCGCTGTTGGTTTTTTCACTGATTCGTCTCAAGCCGGGAACACATTTATATACACGCGAATACTTGCTGCCGGGTATTTGGTTGGCGTTTTTATTTTCAGCCGAATTTATTTTAGTTGCAGAATCCCTGCGCTATACCTCTGCATCACATACCGTCGTATTGCTCTATACCGCACCGATTTTTGTGGCTTTAGGTTTACATTGGAAGTTGCCTGAAGAAAAACTCACAGCGATCCAATGGGTCGGTATTTTTATTGCCTTTTCAGGTATTGTTCTATCGTTTATGGGACGTGAAAGTAGCACTACAGTCAACACTCAAGCACTGTTGGGTGATACGATGGCGCTACTTGCAGGGGTGATGTGGGCCTTAACCACTATTTCATTAAGACTCACCAAACTCTCTGATGCACCTCCGACTCAGACCTTGTTTTATCAGCTAGTTGGTGGTTGCGTGTTTTTATTACCCGTGGCGTGGCTGACAGGACAAATGACCGTGCATTGGACGGTGCTGTCCATCAGCAGCATGGTTTTTCATGTGCTCATTATTTCATTTTTTAGCCTGATGTTGTGGTTTTGGCTGTTAAGTAAATATCTGGCCAATGGTCTGGGCGTTTTTTCATTCCTTACTCCCATCTTTGGTCTAGTCTTTGGCGTATTGATCTTAAACGAAACGATTGAACTGAACTTTATTTTGGGAACGGCCTTAGTAATGGTTGGAGTGATGACGGTAACCTTGCATCGGTGGTTGTCTAAATTGATGGGACATCAGTGCACAGCGATCTAATATCATGTATAAATTAAAAGGGAGAACTGCAGTTCTCCCTTTTAATTTATACGGTTATTTTTCTTCAAAAATAGTCGCAAGCGGAATCGAGAGTTTGGCCGCAAGATAATCATCCGATTCGACCAGTTGCGGTCCAATTTTTTCCATCCAGACATCATCTGGATCGACGCGACCTAGGTCTTGGCGCTTAGGGAGCGGATAGGGCAGTTTACTGTAAAAGCTCCAGAAGTCTACTTGGGTTAAATTGCGAACCAAAACATAATGATCATCGTCGGTACGTTTAATCAGGTGCTGCTTTTCAAATAATAAAATATAGCTCGGCAGGCGACCGATTTCATCACGCCCTAAAACCTCAAGCGCTTCTTTTTCTGTCACGCTCTGACCGAGTTTTTGCTTCTTATAAAATAATTCAAGCAAATCCATCAACATAATCACAGGATGACGTTTTTGATCTTTGCCTGAATTGAAAGCGGTCAGTGCATAACTAATTTCTACCCCAATCAGCACGATATTCCATGAAAGGAATATCCAAAGTAGGAAAATTGGCACCGCAGCAAAAGCACCGTAAACGATTTGATAACTGGTGAAATTGGACATGACAAAACCAAAGAGGTTTTTGAGTAATTCAAATACCACGGCACTAAAGACACCCGCGATCAGCGCCGCCTTAATCGGCACACTGCGGTTGGGAATCGTCCAATACAGAATGAAAAAACCTAAAATGGTCAATGAAAAAGACAAGATCCACAGCAGAAAAGCCCCGTCTAGTTCATAGCCGGCAAAATTATTGCTGAGGACATTCATAGAGGCCAAGGTAGATGACACAACAAATGCGCTACCCAGTAAGATTGGGCCTAATGAGATAATAGTCCAATAGCGCATAAAGCCAATAATGCCGCCACGTGTCTCACGCACCCGCCAAATTCGGTTAAATACTGTCTCAATGCTGGTCAGCATCATAACTGTGGTAATGAATAAAAACAGTACACCAATAACAGTCAGGTTACTGGATTTATCGGTGAATGCATTCAGTGCTTTATCAAAAGCAATTGTCGTTTTCGGTAGGAAATTACTATAAATCAATTGTTGAAGCTGTTGACGAGCAGGTTCTAAAGCTTTAATTGAGGAGATGATGACCAAGAATACGGTCAACATGGGTACCACTGCAAACAAGGTGGTATAGGTTAATGATCCAGCTTGTTCACGGCAGCGATCGGCTTCAAAACGTCGAATGACAAATAAAACAAACTGAAACCATTTCTTGTCGTAAAAGGGAAGTTTTTTTAAAAATGCTTCGATCATTCGTTCAAGTCTCGAGTTATTTTAGTCATGTTTATGCAATTTTCATCACTTAGCTTAACCAAAAAATAGGAAAAATACCGTATAGTTTTCTTTTTTCATTGAATTTATAAAAATGACGCAAGCTTATGTACTGGTGCTGTATTACAGCAAATATGGTTCAACACGTGAGATGGCACATTTGATTGCCAATGGAATTGAAGCGTCTGGAATGGCGGTAAAAATACGAACCGTTCCAAATTTATCCGCTGTGGTGACTGACGTGCAGCCCAGTATTCCTGCCGAAGGCGATATTTACTGTAGCTTAGATGACTTAGCGCATTGCTCAGGTTTAGCCCTTGGTTCGCCAACACGTTTTGGTAATATGGCGTCGGAAATGAAATATTTCTGGGATCAAACCACAGCGCTTTGGCTCAATGGCGCATTACATGGCAAACCTGCCTGTGTGTTTACCAGTTCAGGTTCAATGCATGGGGGACAGGAAAGTACTTTGCTGACCATGCTGCCACCTTTGTTTCATCACGGAATGATGGTTATGGGTTTAAGTAATGCCCATCCTGCATTATCGAATACCAAAACGGGTGGTACACCTTATGGTGCAAGCCATGTCAGTGGTCCACGCCATGATCAGTCATTGAGTCAAGATGAGCGTAACTTGTGTGAAGAGCTGGGTAAACGCCTAGGCGAAGTGGTCAAAAAGTTGATTTGATACTTACTTGCTCTAGGAAGTTGCGCTAACTTTGTAGCGAACGGGCAAGAAAAGGCTTAAATATTGCACTTTTCTTGCTTTATTTACGTGTGACTTCTTTTTATTTATGACGTTGTATACCGCCCAAAATATAAAAATAAATCTGTCGAACCATTCCTGAAATATTAAAAATAAATGATATCAACAATATATTGAAAGTTTTTAAATACAGCCTGCTCAGTGATGGTTTCGAGTCGAATATTGCTCTGTCTTTGGGCGCGTTATTTTTATTTTTTGATTACATGATTTGTATTTAAATTTCTTCTTTAGGGTGTGTGATGTCTATTGTTAATTTTCTAATGACTTTCCTGTGTTCCGTATTGGCTGCATCTTCCTTGTGTACGGCAATGCCAGTTTATACAGTATGGATTTCCCGCAAGAGAAAAAAGCTGAAGAAAAAGAATTTTTAGCGAAACAAGATCAAGTTAAAGTGGACTCAAAATCTTTAACTGATGTTTCAAAATAATTGATTCGCCATGGTTTTCGAATAGCATTTCAATAGACTAGAAATACATATTAGAAAAACAATAACCTATAAAAAAAGAGCGCTGATGCGCTCTTTTTTTATATCCAAATTAGTCTTGATCCGAAGTCTTTGCAGCGTCTTCAGGCTGTTGCTCAACTTCAAATCGCTGTTTGCAGTCTAAACATTGGTAGTCGAGAAAAATATTTTGATCGACGATCACGCCGGCTTTTTTACCAAAACGGTGTCCTAGAAAACCGCCGGTAATACCGACGCTAATCGCACCGACAAAAGTCCCGATGGTTCCGCCCATAATCACGCCAAGTGGGCCTGCAGTCACACCACCAATCGCAGCACCAATAGATGCGCCAGATGCCGCACCACCAACAGTCCCTGCAGCAGTTCCTGCACCACTGAGTAAGACCCCACCAATTTTTTGTAAGTTTTGTTCATGGTTACGCTTTTCAATATGGGTTGATCCACATTTTGGACATTTAACTGTCGGTTCCATGTTTTGATCTTCTGTATTCATAACTTTCCGTAGCCTTAAAAAAAATAAAGTGGCCGAATTTATGGTGCAGCATAAAGTAATTTGACAGATGAGTAGTTGACCCATTTGATCAAATGTGACGATTTTCCTGAATTTTATCGAGTTTTGCGCACAGATGTTTTGTCTGCTTGTAACCAAGGCGTTAAAAAGTGCGCTCTACGTCACCTTAATCGTAAGTTTTTAGCAAAAAAAAGAACACCTGATGTGTTCTTTTTTTTTCTTTTGAACGCAAACTTAGTCACGAACAAATTCAACAGTACCATTCGCCAGTGATTTCACACGTGCCAATGATTCAACGCGATAGCCTTTTTCAAGCAAAATATCACGACCAGGTTGGAATGATTTTTCAATCACGATACCGATACCCAATACTTCAGCACTTGCTTGATGAATAAGATCTGCAAGACCTAAAGCCGCTTGACCATTGGCCAAAAAATCGTCAATCACTAAAACTTTATCTTCAGCATTGATGTGCTTTTTAGAAATCGCGATAGTGCTTTCAGTTTGTTTTGTAAAAGAAAACACTTTTGAGCGATACAAATCATCTTTTAAGGTTAAAGATTGATATTTACGTGCAAAAATCACAGGAACACCAAGTTCAAGACCAGCCATTACTGCAGGTGCAATACCTGATGCTTCAATCGTAATGATTTTTGTGATGCCAGCATCTTTAAAAAGACGGGCAAATTCTTGACCAATTTGCTGCATCATCACAGGGTCAATTTGGTGGTTCAGGAAAGAATCGACTTTCAGAACTTCTTCAGAGAGAACGATACCTTCAGCTAAGATTTTCTGTTCCAGAGCGTGCACGGGAGAATCCTCGAGGGGCAGGTGCTTTTTAAAGCAAAAGCGTATTTTAAAAAGCACCGTGAAAAATGCAAGCGAAATTGATCAAATCAATTAATTTGTTGCACCTTTATAGCCCGTTAACAATAAACCGTAAGAGGTTTTATTGTCTTGGTGGGAAACTTTGACAGGTAGATAATCTAGTTTTGGTGCTAACCAGAAAGTCGTTTGACGGCCTGGTTTGTCATGACGCATCACGACTTTAACGGTGTCAAAAGTTCCATAAGTGGTTTTCACTTTTTCAGTGCCTTGTTTCACGAACTTACGAGCTTCAACCTCTTTGGCATCGGCAATGTAGTAATTCGATTTCAAACCACCATTTTTTAAATCTTCACGAATTTGCAATTCAGCATTGAGTTCATCTAACACACCTGATTTCCACGCAAATGAACGCGCTTTATCATCTTTTTTGGTATTAATGGTTTTTGCGCCAGCATTGAAATTGATGTTCATGGTGTTGTTGTGCACCAAAATTTTGCTGCTGCGGCTAAAGCTGTTCGAGTGAATTTGGCTGCCATTTAAACTAAAACGACTGGTTTCAGTTGCAGAGGCCATCGCACCAGCTTTTGCTGCAAAAACATACGTCCAGTTATTCCCAGATTGTTTTAGGGTACGTGTTGCAGAACCCAAGTTTTTGCCGTTGTAATTAAACTGGTAGCTTGCTTGGAATGGACTCATGGCAAATGACTGACTTGAGAAACCAGTCAAAAGCAGTGTAGTCGATACCCCAGCAACAAGACCTAAATTTTTCAAAACTGAATGTGCCATAAGTATGGTTTTCCTATTCAATAGAAGTGCGGTGGGCTAAACCACCTGATATATTTATTATGCGGCTGGATTGTGGAGAATCACGTCACAAATCCGTGCCTAATGTATATATTGTGTAGCGTTTTTATAGGTTCAAGATGCCTAAGTACAGGATAAGTCTAGCTTTCCTTTTGCTTTATAGGCGTGACTTCATCGTCTTTTAAATTTGAATCATCCCAGTCTTCCATCCGTTCTTGCGACATTTTGGTGAACAATGCGGTTAAATTAACATTACCAATCACCACCAATTCGGCCTCACGTAAAACAGCATGGTTGACATGGACTTTGCCCAGTGTGTCGATAATCGATCGACTTTTACCGAGCCAGCGATTCAGGTCTAAATACAGTAAATCATCTTTAACTTTGATCACATTGAGCTTTTCCAAAATCATACCCAATGGATCTTGGTTGAGTACTTTTTGATAGAACCATAACGCCATGCGCACGCCCATCTTATACAGAACATTTGGATACTTTGCTTCAATCACTTGTGTATCACTAATTTGTTCAAATACGATCAATTGGGTTTGTTTGTTGAGTTCCATCTGTACCAGTTTTAAATCAACAGAGAGTGTTATGATCAGCCCGTTATAATCCAATGTGGCATACAGTCGAAGCCAGTCATCATGCAGGTCAGCATGCAAGTCTTTGAGCATTTTCACATTATCGGTGACAAAGCGCTGAAATGTCGCATTTAAAAACACTTGAGACATTGGGAATTCACGCTCATCTTCAATAAATCCTTCAGCTTTTTGGTACACTTGGCGTATACGTTTAGCGATATTGGAAACTAGCGTTTGCATAAGAAGTGCATCCTGACAAATTATGTTTTTTGACGATGTTTATCTTGTCGATTTCTATAAAAACACAAGGTTTTGATCTTGCAGTTTAGCAAAATAAATTGCACCATTTTCATGATTTTAATTGTGCATTATCTATGTGTTGATGGATTTCTCGTTTTCATCAAAAAATGAATACGAGTTTTATTTTATACTGTTTTAAGCAGTTTGGGGAATGCGGCAAATAGTCGGTTTAATGTGATGCTGAAAAAAATAACGTTCATGCCCTTGATGAAAGAGTGGTGGAAAGATCCCATATTTGCAACTGCGTTGGTGTTTGCTGCTGTGTTGCATTTGGCATTTTTAACCATGCAATTTACCATGCCCCAAGAGGCTGACTATAACACCAAAGAAATTGCAGTTTCTTTACGTTCTACGACGGAAAAAATTGAACATGCAGACTTTTTAGCACAAGCCGATCAGCAGGGCTCTGGGACATTCCGTGAGTCACATCGTATGTCGAGTGACATGCCTGCACCGATGATCGAACAAAAAGCCGGTGAGCAAAAAAGTGAAGCTTTAGAACAACTGCAACAAAAGAAAGAACTCAGCTTTGAAGATAAAGTGTTGATGACAACTTTGAGTTGGCAAAAACAAGCGGAAGAAAATAGTCGCAAAAAAGCCGTTGAGGAGTTGAATAGTCAGTTTCAGGCCAAGGCTGCGATGGTGGCGAGTATCGAAGCTCAATATTTACAACGTCAGCAAAACTTTAGCCGTCAGCAAAAAATTAAAACCATTGATGGTATTCAAGCCAAGCAAGATGTTTCTGCTGCTTACATGGAAAAATTTCGCGAAAAAGTCGAATTTTACGGTAACCGTTATTATCCTGAAGCAGCAAAACAGCAGCAGCTCCGCGGTGAAGTACGCTTAATGGTTATTTTGAACAGTAATGGCGGGATTCGTGCCATTCGTTTGATCGAAAGTTCAGGTTCAAACTTATTGGACGAAGCTGCAAAAACCTCTGTACGTAAGGCGGCACCTTTTGGTTTGTTTGATGCCAAAATGAAAGACATCTCAGAACTTCGTATTGTGCGTACTTGGCGCTTCGATCCTGCAGAAGCAGAATTTGAGGTGCGTTAAAATTCAGTCGCGATAGCGTCGCAAAACTTCGCAGATTTCGACGCTAAAATTCGTATACCATTGGTTTTTTCCCAATTGCTGCGCCACTAGATGTTGGGCATCTTGTTGCCAAGCTCGAATGTCTTCTAATGTATTCCAGTAGGAAAGGGCGATTTCATGCTCACCCTCTGTCAGCGCTTCAAAATGTTGACAGTTAAAGTGTGTCAAGGCTTTGTCTCTAAGCTGCTGTGCAGTCGAAAAATACAGCTCATCAAGCGTACGAATGCGTGCTTTAAAAATCACGACATATTGCATATCTTTCCTTCCTTGGTTTCTCTGACGATAAAAAAAAGCGAGCCGTAGCTCGCTTTTTGGGTTCTTAATCTCTTTCCAGATAAGGGTTATCAAAACCCAATTTGGCTAAAATCTCGATTTCCAATGCTTCCATTTCTTCAGCATCTTCATCAGAGGTTTCATGGTCATAGCCCATCAGGTGCAACGTACCGTGTACCAGCATATGCGTAAAGTGGGTCAGGGGTGCTTTGCTTTGTTCTTGTGCTTCACGAAGAACCACAGGAATACAAATCACCAAGTCGCCAATCGGAAATGAGTCTAAAACTGCAGCCATTTCATCGGGGAGATCGCTCGGAAAAGACAACACATTAGTCGGTTTGTCTTTACCACGATATTCCAAGTTCAATTTGTGGCTTTCGTCATTGTCCACACATGCAATACCGATCTCACAATCACTTTGTGTATCGATATGACGTAAAGCCGTTTCCACGACTTTTTTGATATGCGCACGTTTCACCACCAATTCAGGTGACTGAAAATTTTGCTGCAAGGAGAGATTAAGTTTCAAAATGAATCCTTAAATGTTTTCGTCTTGATGCTGCCCATCAGCTTTAGCATCATTGTCCGCGACCAAGGCTTCCTGACGTGCTTTACGTTCTGCACGTTGTTCAGCCGTGAGGCGATGTTGTTCGCTGTCCCATCCCTCATAAGCTTCAACAATTTTTTGAACCAATTGATGACGTACCACGTCACGAGAGTGGAAGCGAGTAATATGAATTTCTTTGATTTTTTCAATCACACGTAAGGCATGTGCCAAACCAGATTGTTGACCACGAGGTAAATCGACCTGTGTAATGTCGCCCGTGATCACCGCTCGAGAACCAAAGCCTAAACGGGTGAGGAACATTTTCATCTGTTCAGGGGTAGTATTCTGTGCTTCATCTAAAATCACAAAAGAATGATTTAAGGTACGACCACGCATGTAGGCCAGTGGTGCAACTTCAATCACTTGACGTTCAATCAGTTTTGCGACTTTTTCAAAACCCAGCATTTCATACAAAGCGTCGTAGAGAGGACGTAAGTAAGGGTCAATTTTTTGGCTCAAATCACCGGGTAAAAAACCCAGTTTTTCACCTGCTTCAACCGCAGGGCGAACCAATAAAATGCGTTGAATTTCGTTACGTTCTAGCATATCTACAGCAGCGGCGACCGCGAGATAAGTTTTACCTGTACCCGCTGGGCCGATACCAAATGAAATATCGCTTTGTAAAATACGCTGTACATAGCGTTTTTGATTGGCGCCACGTGGGTTGATCCGACCTTTACGGGTTTGTAGATAAACATTGTCTAAACCGGTATGCTCATTTTCAGAAAAATCTTCCTGAATTTCGCGGTCAGTCTGACTGCCTTGAATCATCATGTGTAAAATGTCCGCACTAATCTGTAGATTGGTTTCGGACTCTTCATAAAGACGGTGAAGGAGACTTTCGGCTCTCTCTACCGCATCGATTTCCCCATCGATAAAAAAAGCATCTGCACGATGAGAAATTTTGACATCTAAACGTTGTTCAATTTGTTTGAGATGACCGTTATAGGCACCGAGCATGCTTTGTAAACGGTCAAGTGGAATACCAGCAAAAGTTACAGTACGTCGAATCGCTGCAGTCAAGAGAATTCCTTTAAATTGGTCTGACGATTAAGCTTACATTACGCCACGTCAGGCTCAAGATTCAAGAGTTCACCGTAAACAAACTTCAAAGTTTTAATATCGGTCACTTCAATCTCTGCAAAACGCCCAACCCATGCAGGATCACCGATAAAGCTAACCAAACGTGTATTGTCTGCAGTACCAATCAGCAAGTTCGGATCTTTGTCTGAAACAGACTCAATCAAGACACGTTGAATGGTCCCTAGCATTGCATCAGTTTTATCAATACTAGATTGTTTAATCCATTGTTGAACTTTTGCAAGACGTTCTTTTTTCACATCTTCAGGGGTGGTGTCTTCAAGTTCTGAGGCAGGAGTACCCGGACGTTTTGAGTAGATGAAACTGTATGAATGATCGAAGTCCATATCTTGGATAAATTGATAAGTTTCTTCGAAGTTTTCGTCAGTTTCACCCGGGAAGCCAATAATAAAATCGCTAGATAAATGCATATCAGGGCGAACTTGACGTAATTTAGCAATTTTATCGATATATACATCAATCGTGTGGTTACGTTTCATGGCTTGTAGAACGTCATTCGAACCACTTTGAACCGGTAGATGCAAGTGAGAAACCATTTGCGGTAAGTCACGGTAGCATTGAATCAAGTCATCATTAAATTCAAGCGGGTGCGATGTGGTGTAACGAATACGACCAATGCCTGGAATCTCAGCAACTAAACGTAATAAGTCTGCAAAGGTACAGATTTCCCCTTCAAAAGTTTCACCACGGTAGCCATTCACGTTTTGGCCGAGTAATGAAATTTCACGGACACCTTTTTCAGCTAAAGTGGCAATTTCAGCCAATACGTCATCCAGTGGGCGAGAAACCTCTTCACCACGAGTATAAGGAACTACGCAGAATGAACAGTATTTTGAGCAGCCTTCCATAATCGAGACAAAGGCTTTAAAACCTTCTACACGCGGTTCCGGCAAAAAGTCGAATTTTTCAATGTCAGGGAATGAAATATCCACCAACTGAATTTTTTCTTTTTTCGGCTTAACCACTTGTTCAGTGTGTTGATCCAGCATTTGCGGTAAACGATGCAAAGTTTGTGGGCCAAAGACCATATCGACATAAGGCGCACGTTTTTGAATGTTGTCGCCTTCTTGAGATGCCACACAACCACCGACACCAATCACCAAGTCTGGATTTTTTTCTTTCAGCTTGCGCCAGCGACCCAATTCAGAGAACACTTTCTCTTGTGCTTTTTCACGAATCGAACAGGTATTCATGAGCAGAATATCCGCTTCTTTCGGATCATTGGTTAAGACGTAACCGTGTGAATCACCTAAAAGGTCGCCCATACGTTGACTGTCATACTCATTCATCTGACACCCTTGCGTTTCGATGTACAGTTTTTTCACTGCTCCATCTTGAGCTGGGGTGTGCTGTGGCTGGGTAACAGTGTTATCTGGGGCAGCTTGGGCACTATTGGGGATGAAGGTTTGAACCGTCATGTAGGCTCCTAAAGGAATTTTATGAAAATCAATAACCATACGTGGCTGACAGACAATTCAATCAATTGAATTGTGCAGCTGCGGAGGTCAAAAAGGGGATTTTAAGAATGGGCAATATTTTAGCAGTAATTTACTAGAAACTTACAGCCTAAAATGACAACTCTGCCATATTGATTTATGAAGCAAAAATGTTTGAAAATTAATATTGGCTAATCATAAGGTTACATAACAGAACACAATGCAGAGTTTAGAATTATTAAACTAATTCCTAAACAAAGTTCGATGTGCTGTAACTGAGCAGAATGACATGAAAGAAGGCAAGTGGATGTTAAAACATAATTTTAAACAGAAAAATTACGCTAAATTACTTGCTTTGAGTGTCGGGCTCTCCGGAATTTCTGCGTTTGCCCAAGCCGCAGATGAGCAGTTTAACGATGCTTTACGTGCTGCGAATGCAGGCAATATTAGTTTATTACAACAATACCAATCATCTATGCAAAATGACGTTTTGGGTTATTATCCAGAATATTGGTTACTGAATAACAATTTGGCTTCACAACCTGCAAGTGCCATTATTAATTTTGCACAGCGCTATCCAAACTCGGCAATGGCAGAAAAATTAGCCGCAGATTATGTTGAAGAAAAAGTCAAACAAGCTGATTTCGCTACAGCACAGCCTGTCTTGCAATATGTGACTAATGCTGACCGTGCTGAAACATGTGCCATGGCTCAAGTCCGCGCAAAGTCGGGCGACCCTCTGGTTTACGCAGAATTTAAAGATGTATGGTTGACCACAAACTCACACCCTGACTCGTGTACGGGCTTGGGCCGTATGATGCTGTCGAGTCCTTTAATGACTCAAGATGACCGCCATCAACGGATGTGGGGACAGTTAAGAGCGGGTCAGTCAGGACAAGCGATTGCGACTGCGCAAACCATTGGCGTGAATATTAATTTGTCACAACTCAACACCATTCAAGCCAATCCACTGAATTATTTATGGTCTGCACCCAAAGCCACAGCTGAAGATCATGCATACCTGATTTATGCGATGGGTCGCTTGGCCGATAGCGACTTAAATGGCGCGATTTCTTCGGTCAAACGTGCAGCAGAAGGCACACCAGCCGATGTACAAAAAGCCCTATACCGTAGTGTCGGGTATATCGGTGGTACAACGGTAATGAAAAACAATTTCAACCGTGAAGTTCTAAATTATCTTGATTTGAGTTATGGACTGCCTTTTAGTGCAGAAGAGGCCGAGATTTATGCGCGACAAGCCATTCGTTTTGGCGCATGGGAAAGTGTCATTCGTGCAATTGATGCGATGAGCGTTTCGCAAAAGCAGGAAGACCGTTGGCAATATTGGTTAGCACGTGCCTCTGAACAACGTGGAGATGCCTCATCTAAACGTGTGGCTAAAGAAATTTATCGCAAGCTTGCCGTTGGCGATGATTACCATAATTTGTTAGCACGTGACAAAATTGGTCAGTCTTATAACAATATTCCGTCAAATGTGCAGCCTTCGTCACAAGATGCGCAGCGTCTCAGTCAGGATATTCACTTCCGTCGTGCCTTTGCATTGCGCAATATTAATGCATCTGATAGCTATATTAACCGTGAATGGAACTGGGCAGTGCGTCAAGCCTACTTAAAGCATGATGATGGCATGATTCTTGCCGCAGCTAAACGTGCAACCGATATGGGGTGGTATGATCGGGCGATTTATGCGGCAGATCGAACCACTAAACAGCACAATTATGCTTTACGTTATGCTATGCCGCATCAAAATTATGTGGTGAGTCATAGTCGTAATGCCGGCATTGACCCTGCATGGGCTTATGGTTTGATGCGTCAAGAAAGTCGGTTTGTCACTAGCGCACGTTCACATGTCGGTGCCGGTGGTTTAATGCAAATTATGCCAGACACCGCAAAATTGGTGGCTCGTCAGATGGGGGAGAGTTATAACCCCGCTGCATTAACGGATATGAATACCAATATTCGTTATGGCACTTTCTATTTATCGATGATTCAACGTCAATTGAGTAATAGTCCAGTCTTAGCGACCGCAGGTTACAATGCGGGTCCAAATCGTGCTCGACGCTGGCAGCCTGAATATCAAGCAATTGCAGCGGATCAATATACGGAATCGATTCCATTAACGGAAACTCGAGACTATGTAAAACATGTGATGACCAATGCAACCCATTACGGCCTTTTATTAGGTCAGGGGCCACAATCGATTGAAAAAAGAATGCAAATGATTCCATTACGGAATGCGCAATAAATTTTAAAGCAAGATGCGCCTGTTTTTAGGCGCAATATGGGTAAATGATGAATGCCGAAAATGGACATTAGACCTGCTTATCGAATACTGACATCACTGCTCATCGGCAGTGGTGCAGGCTTTGGTATGTCTATGCTTTCGGCTGCACCGGTTGTAAAAGGGTATGTGATGGATGTGCAAATGGTGCCTGCTGTTTGCGCCTATGACCCATTAAAAAGTAAAAAACGTAAATGTTTAGAAGGGTATTCACTCAATATCACGGGTCTATATCCAGAAACCTCTACACGTGATTGCACGACCAATAGTTCAGCTAAACTTTCTCCGTTGCAAGCGAAAGTGGTTGCACGGATTATGCCTGATGAAAATGCTCGCGTGGCTCTTTGGCACACTACCGGCGGCTGTGTCCCAATGAATGCTAGCCAGTATTTCAGAACCATTATTAATCATGCAGATAAGCTAAAAATTCCAGATGAATTGACCAGTCAAGAAACCCAATCCATTCAAGCCAATGTCTTGCGTAATAAAATGTTGCGTATGAACAGCGGATTGGTATCACAAAGTATTGAATTTAACTGTATGCAAACCCGTGGTGGTAGTCTGCTGACTGAGATTAAAATTTGCTATAAAAACAATGGTCAGTACAAAAGTTGCCCTGCGACTATCGTCGGAAATTGTCCTGCAACTTTCATAATTAAAGGTTCTTTCTAAGCTTTTTTCGGCATTTTATTTATATTTCCTATCATACTTTTGTTGAAAAGCATTCTCTTTTACATGCAAGCGTCAAAAGATTGGAGTACAATCTTTGCCGTTTATGATTATTAAGATTAGATAGAACAGCTATTTAATCATTATGACCTTCCTCAATTGGAGATAATTACATGAAGCAAGCAGTTCGTGTTGCCGTTACTGGCGCAGCTGGTCAAATCGGTTATAGCTTATTATTCCGTATCGCAAGCGGTGAAATGTTGGGTAAAGACCAACCAGTTATCCTTCAATTATTAGAAATTCCAGTTGAGAAAGCTCAACAAGCGCTTAAAGGCGTAATGATGGAACTTGATGACTGCGCATTCCCTCTTTTAGAAGGTATGATCGGTACTGATGATCCTAAAGTTGCATTCAAAGATGCTGACTACGCTCTTCTTGTAGGTTCACGTCCACGTGGTCCTGGTATGGAACGTGCTGACCTTCTTAAAGTAAACGGTGAAATCTTCATCGGTCAAGGCCAAGCGCTTAACGAAGTTGCTAGCCGTGACGTTAAAGTTCTTGTTGTAGGTAACCCTGCAAACACTAACGCTTACATCGCAATGAAATCTGCTCCAGATCTTCCAGCGAAAAACTTCACAGCAATGTTACGTCTTGACCACAACCGTGCGTTAACTCAACTTGCTCAAAAAGCAGGTGTTGCAGTTTCTGACATCGAAAACATGACAGTTTGGGGTAACCACTCTCCAACGATGTATGCTGACTACCGTTTTGCAAATGTAAACGGCGAAAGCTTAAAAGACAAAATCAACGATGCTGCTTGGAACAAAGACGTATTCCTTCCAACTGTTGGTAAACGTGGTGCTGCGATCATCGAAGCACGTGGTCTTTCTTCTGCTGCTTCTGCTGCAAACGCTGCAATCGACCATATGCGCGATTGGGCTCTTGGCACAAACGGCAAATGGGTAACTATGGGTATTCCTTCTGACGGTTCTTATGGTATTCCTGAAGGCGTAATGTTCGGTTTCCCTGTAACAACTGAAAACGGCGAATACAAAATCGTTCAAGGTCTTGAAATCGACGAATTCAGCCGTGAACGTATCAACTTCACTCTAAACGAGCTTGAAGAAGAACGTGCAGCAGTTGCTGACATGGTTAAATAATTTAATTTTTTAAATTAAATTATAAAAAGGCACTCCATTTGGGGTGCTTTTTTTATGGCCTGCGAAAAATACCACGCTTAATTTTTGAACAAAAAATAACACGTTGAGATGCTGTTGCAACTGACAAAGTCAAATAAACAGATAACTATAAAGATGGGAAAAATGTTATTGGCTTGAGGAGAACGGCAATGTTTGATCAACAACCGACGTTGGAACTATTTTTTGAACAATTGGGGTTGGATGCAACTCCGGAAGGCATCGATCAATTTATCGAAACGCATCAAATCACCATGGATGTTCCATTGCATGAAGCGCCATTTTGGACGAAGTCACAGCGTGACTTTATTATCAGTCATTGGAAAAAAGATGATGACTGGGCCATAGTGGTCGATATTTTAAATGAACAATTGCATACAGAACATAAGCTTTCCGGATCATGCAAAATCTAAATACAATTTGAAACAACAAACCTAGTTTTAACGCTAGGTTTTTTTATCGGCATCATATAAATTAATTAAATAATAAATGACAGATTAGTTGATAAGGAGGGCGAGATGCTCAATCAAAATAAACCATCCTTAGCTTTATTGTTTTCTCAATTGGGGTTAGCCAGCAGTCCAGCTGCGATCGAGTTATACGTACGTACGCATCAGCTTGCTGCAAGTGAAAATTTACATGATGCGCCGTTTTGGAATAAAGCGCAGCGTGATTTTCTAATCAGTCATTTAGTACAAGATGATGATTGGGCAATTTGGATTGATGAGCTGAATCAACAGTTGCATATGGATGCATATAAGCTGCAGCCAGCATAGATTTCATTTCTCCACAAATAAAAAAACACCTCCTCGGAGGTGTTTTTTTATTTAGTGCAGTTTGCTTTGGCGTAATTCTGAAAACCAGTCTTCTTGGCGATATGGATTAAATGCAGGATGCTCAAGTAATGTGGTCAGTTTGAATTCTTGAGATTTGCAGTATTTATTTAACCAGTGGCGGGTTAACGCAGGTTCCTGTTTTACCGCAGAGGCATAGGCCAAGTAGAAGTAAATGTCGCCATGTTCAGCTTTGGACATCGGTTTCATAATCTGCTGGGTAATCAGGGCATAGCGCTGCTCTTGGGTAATTTCAAAAAATATCATATAAGCTTTGGCTAAATGTACAGACAAATTGATGTATAGCTCAATCGGCATTTCTTCAAATTCAATCCGGCTTTGCTCAAGTAGAACAATGGCTTCTTGCAGAAAATACACTTGTTCTTGATGGTTCTTACTTAAATTAACCAATTGCAGGCGTAAGTCTGCACGCTCAAGGGCAAGTTCAGGGCTGTTGCCTTGTAGAAATAATTGATCGGTTTCGCCAATACGCTGAATAATTTTATGACTGTTTTGACGCATCGGGTACATCCTCATCTATGAATGACTCATATATGAGGATAGTTTAAGGGATTTAAAGGAGGAATCTCGAATTACCACATCGAGTTGTCATTACGTAGCCAAGCCGTAATCGATAAACGTTGATGTTTAGCTTCGAGTACCTCGTGTAATAGGTCACTTTGGAATAACGCAATGCGATTCGGTTTAGGTTCTAAAATATGCCAAACATCATTCTTATCTTGTAAGCGCAATTCACCGCCCCAGTCGGCTTGCCAATATTCATGCAAATAATAAACCGCTGAAATGACACGTCCATTTTTGCCTTGAGGATTATCTTTGTGTAGTGCATAAAACTCACCTGCGTTATAACAAGCAAAATGTGCTTCGACTTCGTGAATGTTAGAAAAAAATGCGCGATTAAATTGTTCTGATAAAAGTTCTAAGGCTTGAACGTGTTCTTGTGCGACATCTAATGTGTCGTTAATCCATAAAATATGATCACTTCTAATTTTACTGATGACCCCATTTTGTACGGCTGCATCCCTAAATTTATTTAAATTTGACATACATTCTTCAACAAGTGCATGTATATATTCAGCAGGATAAGCGTCATCAATAATGCTAAACCCGTGTTGATCTAAATCATCGAGGATTTGATCAACGGGCCAAGACTTTGGGAGAAAGGCTGTTTCCATATACGATCCATAAAGTTGTGGAAAAAAAGGTGACGTATTCTAGAGCAAGAATAGCATCGGAATGAAACTATTTTTCATGCTAAAATGTCCGTTGATATCAGGAATTAAAGAAACATGAATTACCGTCACCATTTCCATGCAGGCAATTTTGCCGACGTGATGAAGCACGTTTTGCTGCTTCAGTTATTAAGTCGACTGAATGCAAAAGATAAACCTTATCGCTATGTAGATACACATGGTGGTGCAGGTAAATATGATCTTTCGACCTCTGAAGCACAGAAATCAGGTGAGTTTTTAAATGGTATTCATCGTTTAGTTAAGCTCGATGATTCGATTAAACGCAATGCGCCTGAAGGTGTTCAACAATATTTAAAAGTTGTTGAAAAAATGCGTGAAAACTTTGGTAAAGGCGCTTATCCAGGTTCTCCATGGTTTGCACTCGAAGGCATGCGTGAAACTGATAAAGCCACGATTTTTGAAATGCAGCGCGATGTATTCCAACAATTGCGCCACAATATTTTTGATAAACGTGCAGGCTTGCATGAGCGTGATGCTTACGAAGGTTTATTGGGTGTAATTCCACCAAAAGAAAAACGTGGTTTGGTCATGATTGACCCGCCTTACGAATTAGAACGTAAAGATTTTCCACAGCTTGTAGAATTATTGGTGGCTGCTTATAAAAAATGGCCGACAGGCGTTTTTGCGGTATGGTATCCAATTAAAGACCGCGCGATGATCGAACGTTTTGAAAAGAAAATGTACAAAACTGGCATTCGTCGTCAGTTGGTTTGTGAAATTTGCGTATGGCCAGATGACACTCCAGTGGGTCTAAATGGTTGTGGTTTATTGGTGATTAACCCACCTTGGAAATTCTCTGAAGATGCGGATGAAGCATTACAATGGTTGTTCCCACATCTTCGTATGAATGAAAATGGTGGTCATGCAGCCGTACGTTGGTTGGTTGGCGAATAATTTTAAACTTGAAAAAGAAAGGTCACAGTTAGGATCGAACAATGACAAATACAAATAAACCTGAGCGGGAAATTTCTTCAAAGGATGAAAATGCATTTGATGGCATTACATTTGAAGTTGAAGAAGAGGAGCACACCCATGAAGGGCATAAAGTGAAACGTCGTGGGATCTATCTGTGGCCAAACTTGATTACAACTGCTGCGTTGTTATCTGGCTTTTATTCAATTATTGCCAGTATGAATGGTGAGTTTCAACAAGCCATTTATGCCATTTTCCTTGCAGCATTATTTGATGGTTTGGATGGCCGTGTCGCACGTGCTATCGGCGCGCAAAGTCCATTTGGTGAACAGTTTGACTCCTTATCAGACTTATTAGCATTTGGTGTTGCACCTGCCATTTTAATGTATAGCTGGAGTCTAAATGACTTAGGCCGTATTGGTCTGGCAGCATGTTTTGTTTACACCGCATGTGCAGCCTTCCGTTTAGCGCGTTTTAACGTACAAATTGGGGTTGTCGATAAACGTTACTTTATTGGTGTTGCAAGTCCACTCGCAGCCGTTATGATTATTTCATTGGTATGGGTAGGCATGGACATCCCTGCAGTCTTCGACTTACGCGAAACAGGTATTCAGATTTTTAATGCGGTAGTGATTATTGCAGTGGGTCTATTGATGATCTCAAATGTGAAATACTATTCATTTAAAACGGTGGATCGTCGCCGTGTTCCATTTGCCGTGTTACCAATAATCGTCTTTGTTTTAGCAGCTGTAACGTATAATATTCCAATGGGTATTTTAATTATTTCAGTGATTTATGCATTGTCTGGTTTTGTCACCACCTTAATGGCAAAAAAGGCAGAAGCATGAGTTAAAGCATGAAATAAAAAAATGAAAAGGAGCTTGATATGCAGATATTTCAAGATTTCTTGGATCAATCAAGGCGACTGAATCAAGCTCCAGATTTACAACATAAAAAAATAAATTTACATGCGCCGAATACGCCATATCCTTCAGTCCATTATGGACTTTGTCTACCGAATCTTCCTGCGCCATTACATTATCTTAACTTTATGAGTTGGCTCGGGCAGCCTCAGATTCCTGCTTTTCAAAATCCTGCGTCCATTCAACAAGACGAACTCAATACAGCCACAGTAATGACCAGTGTGAGCGGTCATATGGTTGGTCAATTACAATCATATTCCATTAAAGATGACTGTAGTCTGAGTGATACCGTCTTTAAATTTAGAGATAAAGAGCAGATCGGTTGGGATGGAGCGGTATTTCAAATCCATCGAGCAGATACTGAACTCAGTTTAGATTTGTCCGTGCAAACTACCGATATTTCTTCTTGTTTAATAAAATTAAGATTAGGTCTTGCTGAATATTGGTCGGTGATGTGCCAATGTGAAGGGCAAATCAAATTTCAGGGCCAGATGTATGATGTAAATCAGTTGGCGGTTTTGTCTTATGCACAAATACGCAAGTTTCCATATTTACCTTTGGCGTTTTATACCCATCAGGTGATCAACCTGAGCCGAAAGCGTCAAATCATCTTTATGCAAACGCGAGACCGCTATAACAATATTTTGAGTTCACGTTTATATCTAAGAGATTTAAATCAGCAGCAAGTGTTCATGGCAGACCAAGCCGTGTTCTTTAAAGTCATGCGCGTTTATCCTGTGGTTAAAACCCCAAATTTGCAAAAAATGTATTTGCCACGTGAATTTGAATGGATTTACCAAAATGACAAACTGAAAATACATGTACAAGCACAGAGTCGTGGGGATTTTAAATTTGGACTCGGCGCAGGCTATGCAGGAAGCTTTAACTATCAAATCAAAATCAACGACGAAATCGAGTGTGGGGAAGGTGGCTACTGTGAATATGTCGATTGTCGAGCTTTAAAATGGCAAGAAAAGAATGAAAAAGATAAATTAACGGATAAATATGGAAATATTGTCCCTTTTATGCTCAAAAAATAGTAAAAAAATTTGATTTAGTAGAATAAATAAACAAACGTAATGAAAAATTAAAAATAAATGGAAAAGGGTGTTGCAACGGATGTGAAATGCTGTAGAATGCACATCCATCGGCGGTGATGAAGATTAAAACTTCTGATAAAACAATGACTTGGTTGAATTGATTAAGTTAGGTTTTATTTGATAAGTTTAAAATAATTTGAATTACCGGTTGACTCTTTAGAAATAAAGAGTAATATAGCCGACCTAGCTTGCTGGTGACGAACCAACAAGAAGATCATTAAGAGATTATGAAGAACAACTTGTGTGGATTTTTACTGATTGATTGATCGAAATTATTTTCATTGATTGATGGTAGAAATTACTCGAAGTTTATTTGAGCAAATTTTTGTCAGTAATTGATGAGCCAAGATTGGTACCCTTTAAGGTGCTACAAAGTATTAAACTGAAGAGTTTGATCATGGCTCAGATTGAACGCTGGCGGCAGGCTTAACACATGCAAGTCGAGCGGGAATAGGTAGCTTGCTACCGATTTCTAGCGGCGGACGGGTGAGTAATGCTTAGGAA